>JAQGOX010000056.1 GCA_028293365.1 Verrucomicrobiales bacterium
ATGGCAATGACCAGAGCACCCTCCCGGACTACGAGCTAAAAAAAAGCTTTTTGATTAAAAAGCTCTTCCTGTGCTCACGCCGCGAACTTCCTCAGCTTACGCTCAGAAGTCGCCGACGTGGCCAACCGAGCACGCTCCTCGCCAGGATCGAAGCGGACTGATTCGGTCCACCACCGTCATTTTGAATCGACAGTTTCGGCAAAGGGGTCCGACCTTAAGTCGGCCTGTTTCATTGGTAATCAAGGGTAGCGGGAGTACTCACTCGGTTGGCAGCTTGGGGATTGTTTCGCATGCAGCGGTGCAGCGTGGTGGTTGCGCTTTTTGAGGTTCCCAACGAAAGCCGATCCGCGATTTCTTTTCCCAGGATGCCAACTCCCGCGAAATACAAGGAATGTCTAACCGCAGATTTCGCGGATAGCACGGATAGGTAAAAGATGGGGGAATTCCGCTTTACTGTAACCAAACGCGCTTGAGCCAGTGTTGGCGGATTTCAGTTTTCTTCCAATCCGCGTACATCTGCGAAATCTGTGGTTAAAAACCCTTTGCGTCCGCTGAAAACGTGGCCAAAGAGTTTATGACGATGATTAAGCCGGATCGTATAGGTGCTTTGCAGTCAGCGCATGCCTTCGACCATGTTCCCTTCCGGAGTCTCCGCCACCAGATGAAAGTGATTCTTCCTTAAACTATAGGAATGCACCTGCCAGGAATTTTCTGTTACGCTTCGGCGAGGGTCTTGAGGAAACCATAGCGATCAACGTCATCCAGGAAAATGTCTTCCCGCCGATCACCGCGACTCATTACACCTGTCCTGCGATACCTTCATGCGGCGGAGGACGGTAGATCGCCCGAGATATTTAATTCGCGGTTTGCGCGGCATGGCTCGGATGAAAAGATCATAATTGTGCCGAAAAGTAAGGTAAAATGAGACAACTTAAGGTCTGACCCGGAAGACGGGGGGCTTCGCCGAAGGAACCAGCCGGTGGAGGTGACGGATGTTCCCGACAAGAATCGACGCCCATTCCGGTGGCGCAGCCTGAAGAGAATGTACGGCAAGCAAGGTACCGAGCGAGAGTGCGCTAATTCGAATGCCGTTTCCGGCGAGCAGTTCCCGGAGCTTCTCGGTGGCCCGGCTTACGCGTTTCTGGGCTGCACCTTCAGTGACGCCTAGTTTTGCACCAATCGTTCTGAAATCTATTCCCTCAAAAAAGCGCATCAGAACGGCAGCTTTGTCAGTTTCGTTAAGGTGCTGGATCGCGTCGTCAATGACGGGCGAAAGATCTGACCAGGTCGAGTCTGGTTTTAGATTTTCATCCTGAGCGGCTGCACGTTGTCTTTTGAGACGCTGCTGCTCCGCGCGAAGATGTTTTGAAGTGACGAAACAAGTGTGTCGATGCAGCCATCCTCCCAAGTTGCTCTCCTTTCTCAGTTGGCCAGCTTTTTGCGCGAGAGCCAGAAAGACGGTTTGCACGACATCTTGAATCGCTTCGTGGCTGGGACTTCCCAGCCGCCGAGCGGCGATCGAATAAACGAAGTTGAGGTATCGGTTCACCACCTCCGCAAATGCAGTCTCCGAACCGTTTTCCACATAGTGACTCAGCAAATCATTGGCGCTATCCATATCACACTGTATAAACCGGCAGGTTCGCCAAATCCGACATCGATGTAGATGATTTTGTTTGAGTGAGGCTATTCGGCAATACAAAAGGATGTGGAGTACATTAGTCCGCGGGTGCGTCGAGGATCCGATTGGTTACGGTGCGGGTTCCGGCGGAGAACGGGAGATGTCTTGGATGCCTTGCGTTGATGAAATTGAGCAGAACGAAGGGAACAGGCGCGGCAAGGAGAAATGCGGAGGGGGATTTTTTAACCACGGAATAAACGGAATACGCAGAAAATGGGAAAGGAATAAATACTCTGGCACTGCCGTCGGGGTGCGGATTTGGTGAACATCGTGAACCGTTGGTATCGCCCGAGGACTCGATCAACACACCGGTTGGCAACGACAATTATTCTTCCGTCGGGAATTCTAATTGTCGTTTGCCACACCGGCTAAGTTCTGGCAATCCGTTCGGGTTGCTTCTGCAGAATCGCTTTGAGTTGTGGAGGGTTTACTCGTCTCCGAGGGACTCGCGCCTTAACGCTCGGCATTGGCTTACTAAAGAAGCGACGATACAAGAAGGTGGCGCGGAGAATTGGGGGGCTATCTAAACGCGAAATGATCAAAATACACGAAAAAGGAAAGAGTTGGTAGATTCATAGGATGCATCTGGAATGCCATGCGACTTTGGGTTGGCTGCTCGGCAACTTGTGGGGAGGGGATCGAAAGATTCGGAATTATGCCGTGCTGGGTTCGATTCTTCCCGACGTTGATGCCTTGTCGTATATTTTTGGACCTTATTACTATGGAATGGTCCATTGCAATCGAGGGGCTAATGCGGTGTGTCAAACTTGTGGGCGCGCGGTTTGTCCAAGACATTTGAACGTGAGGAAGAGGTGGAGAATTGTCTGCTCCGATTGTGGGGATTAATTCGATGAAACCAAGCGTAATCAGCTTCGATTGTTATGGAACGTTGATCGATTGGGGGAGTGGTATTCTGGCTTATTTTCGGGCGCTGGCGGACACTCATGCCATCTCCATAGCCGACGAAGCTCTATTCCATTTGATGGCTGATCTGAGACACCTGGCGCATCGTCCTCTTAAATAGAACTGCGGGCGAACATGGGCCATTCGGTTTTCAAATAAGTCAGAGCCTTGTTGTTGTTGGAAATCGATTAGATCTCGAAACAACACTTGGCTCGGCGACCAATTGATGG
>JAQGOX010000064.1 GCA_028293365.1 Verrucomicrobiales bacterium
TCTGGCGACACTTGGCGTGTTCATGGCGGTCCCGATGAAGCGGCAAATGATCAATATCGAGCAGCTAAAATTCCCCAGCGGCATCGCAGCGGCTGCCACGCTCCAGAGCCTTCATGGAAAAGGGGCAGGGGCAGCGCGCAAAGCAAAATCGCTAGCTGTCGGCGGGGCTATCGGAGCAGTGATCACATGGTTTCGTGATGGCGGCAGGCCATTTGCCATTCCGGCATCCATTCCATTTCCCGGTAAGCTTATGGGTGTTCCGCTCGGAAGTTGGACCCTGGCGTTCGATATGAGTACGATCATGGTCGCATCAGGTGCGATTATCGGCTGGAAGGTCGGCTGGTCGATGCTGTTGGGTGCCACGATTAATTATGTTTTCCTGGCGCCGTGGATGGCGCAGCTCGGCGCGATTGATATCAATAAAATTGGCTATCGTTCGATTGTGAGCTGGAGCACCTGGCCCGGTTCGGCTTTACTGGTAACCTCCGCTCTGCTCACATTTGCGTTTAGCTGGCGCACCATTGCTCGTTCGTTTGGCAGTCTGGGCAACCTTTTTAAAAAACGAAGTTTTGAGGAGGATGCAATTGCTCGAATCGAAGTGCCGGATTCCTGGTTTTTGTTAGGCACGATCCTTTCCGGACTCGGGTGCATCGTCATTCTGTACTTGTTTTTTGGCACGAGTATTTGGATGGGAATTCTGTCGGTTGTGCTTACATTTTTTCTTTCGCTGGTGTCATCGCGGGCAACTGGGGAATCGGACATCACTCCGATGGGAGCCATGGGTAAAATCACCCAACTGACGTTCGGAATCATTGCTCCCACCAATATTGTGACCAATCTGATGACAGCATCTGTCACGGCGGGCGCGGCGAGTTCCTCGGCCGACCTGCTAACCGACTTAAAAAGTGGCTATATTTTAGGAGCCAATCCCCGAAAACAATTTATCGCCCAGTTTTTGGGCATTTTCGCCGGTTTGATCGTGGTTATCCCAGCGTTTTATCAATTGGTTCCGGATGCCAGCGTCCTCGGCTCTGAGAAATGGCCCGCGCCTTCGGCCCAGGTTTGGGCGGCAGTCGCCCGCCTGCTTGCGAACGGCTTGCACTCGCTTCATCCAGCGGCCCAAAGCGGTCTTTGGATCGGTGGTATAGTTGGGATTTTGTTCGCTTTATTAGGCAAAATATTCCCAAAACTCGAGCCTTATATTCCATCCCCCACTGGTTTCGGGATTGCCTTTGTCATTCCGTTCTTCAATTCCTTTTCGCTATTCCTGGGCGCTTTGATCGCGCTCATTATCGAGAAAAGATCCGCTCGGATGGCGCCATTTATCATTCCAGTGAGCTCTGGCTTGATTGCGGGCGAGTCGTTAATGGGTATCGCAGTCGCATTGCTGCAGGCTGGCAAATGGATTTAATGCCAGCTCGAGTGAATAATCACTCTTTATGCGAATCTTGGCACAAGTCCTGCGGTCAAAAGCCCATTGCCATGTTCGCACATTTAAAGATCATCCCACGGGGAGGGGACCTGATGAAACCAAGGGCCATCCCATCCGCTGCGCTTTATTTGATTAAATTGCGGGAAGTTTCCAGTCGTGCCCGAATCGAATTTCGCGATCTTTTGACCTCCAATAACAACGAAGAGGCGTGTCCACCGCCGGTCCGTCGCATTCACGTGGAAAGCTGGGAATCTACTTCGACGCAAATTCCACTTCGGTAAAACCGATTTCTTTAAAGAAGCGCGTTAGCTGGCTCTCAGCCCGTTCTTTCGCATCTTTGAGAATTCCGTTCTTTCGAGCCGCTACCCGCATTTCATCGACCGCACGCCGCCGGGCGTTTTGCTCCAGATCCTTGTCGAATTGCCGGAGAACCCCGGTAGTTCGTTCGATTACTTCGGTCGCCTTGTCATCCAGGTAAACGTCCATCAACCTCTCCCTTGGCAGTTTAATTCGGACTTTTGTTCCTTCGATCGTGAGATCTTTCGGCGTCAGGTCGCCAAAATCGACCCCCGCCTTGGCAATTCCGTGGGCGACGATCATCACGCGATTTTCTCCATACCACTTCACGTCCTCAAAAATGATTATCTTCTCCATCACGTATTTGACCGTGACCAATTCCGAAAGAGTCTGCACCTGCTGAATAACCGTTGCGGTATTGTAAGTCCGGGTCGTCCCGGCGAGATTAGGAAGGCGAGGGAGCCGCCATCCAAAATAAACGCCGGAGACCAGCGCGGCCACCACGATCAATGCGACTAAAAGACGCGATTTCATTTTCGTACACTAAACTGAGCTGCGCAGAGAAAGTATCGCTTTTTCCGATGGAGGGCTATCTTCATTGCTGCATCATTGGGGCCGCAATTGTCAGCAGAATCCAATCTGAATAAGCCACTCGGCTCAATGCTGGTTGGCGAGCAGGCAGCCGGACGATTTTCATGCAACGTTTGTTTCCCAGCTTTTTAGTCGACCCCGTTTCTGGAATTGTGGAGTAACCATCATTACTGCAATATTCCAGTCTCATGAAAACTAGCACCTGCTCAGGTTGGCTTGCGATCCTGCTGTACATATTCCGAACCGAGGCCGCAGTTCCAACTCCATCGAGTCCGTCGCAGACCAATACGGTTCGAGTTGCAGCAGCGCAAACCGTGAGGCGCGTTATCAGTTTTCGTCTGAATCCCAAAGAGGCGCTAGCCGCAGTAGAAAAAAATCTCATTGAACTTGAACAGGTTGTGGATCGCGCGGGGAAGGCAAGCTGTGACGCGTTGGTCCTGCCTGAAGACACACTGGGCCTGTTGAATTGGATGGGTGCAAACGAGACGCTCGCGAAAGACCTTTTGCCTCCGGCGGTGAGGCGGGGCCTCGAACGTCTAGGTAATGCCGCCGCGCGTTACCGGATGTATTTGGTCGTTTGCAGCGACGTTCTGGAGAGCGATGGCGCGATCTACAACACCGCTTTTCTGCTCGGTCGCGACGGTAAAGAAATCGGCCGATATCACAAAGTTTGTCCGACCTGGTCAGAAGCGGGCGTTCGCCAGAGGGGAAATTCGTTTCCGGTTTTTCCCACAACTGATCTCGGTACCGTCGGAATGCTCATTTGCTATGACCTTGTAGTACCCGAGACGGCGCGCTGCCTCGCATTGCAGGGCGCCGACGTGATCTTTTTTCCCACGATGGGCGGAGCCGCCGTGGGCGACGACGATATCGGCCTCCAGGCTCTGCGCGTGCGTGCCGCTGAAAACTCCATTTGGTTGGTCGTCGCTCAAAGAGGCAGCGGTGCCATGATCATTTCACCTCAAGGTAAAATTATTGTCCGGGCAGAAGGCCCCGACGGTCTGGCGATCGCAGATATTTATCCTCATAATGGTCGTGGAGGCGGCGACGCTCTGAACTGGCAGCGCGATATGCGCGCCCGGCTTTTCCGCGAGCGGAACCCGCAGGCGTTCCATATCCTGACCGACCCGAGTCCGCCCGTCCTCGCCAAAGTTCCTATCAACCAAACTTCACAAGATGCAGGTCGCATCATGGCGCGAGCCCTGACGGTAGGAGAAGAAGAATTCGGACGCGCGAACGGCCTAATCAAGAGCGGGAACACTAACCAAGCAATTTCAACGTTCCAGCGGCTGCGCCAGGAGTATCCCGCCACATGGATTGATCGCGAGTCGGAAAAGCAAGTCGTCAATCTGCAGGCGATATCCGGGAATTTAGCTGCGACCGTGGACGATGCTTTTCATTCAACCACTTCGTCCGGCCTCGCCGCAAAATATCCGGATGACGACGGGATCGCAGCAGATCCCGACGTGTTGTTTGCAGATAACTTCGAATCCGGCGATATGAAAAAGTGGGACGAAAAGCGTGGCCGCGTCGTAATGACGGAAGAAAAACCAAACTCCGGTCGCTGGTGTGTCCAAATGCCAATGGAACGCGGTCAAAATCACGGAGGCGATGCTATTAAATGGTTCATGCCTGGAGCCGACTCTGTGTATGCGCGCGTTTACGTGAAATTTTCAGCCGATTATCAATACGATCATCACTTTATCTGGCTTGGCGCGAACCAACGAACGAACAAATGGTCTGCGTTCGGTAAAGCCGGCCTTAAACCGAACGGAACTTATTACTCCACGGGAATGGAGCCCTGGTTCGCATGGGGCAAAAATCCTCCGCCGGGAGAACTCAATTTATATGCCTATTACCTCGACATGGAGCGGGATCCCAAAATGGATAAATATTGGGGAAACGGCTTCTTTCCCCCGGGCCCTGGCAAAGGCGTCGCGGCCGGCAAGGCTCGGGTCATACCGCTCCTCGATCAATGGCAATGCTGGGAGTTCATGATCCAGGCGAACAGCGCGCCGGAAAAGGCTGACGGCAGGCAAGCCATGTGGCTCGACGGAAAATTGGTTGCTGAATTTACCGGGATTCGCTGGCGCGCCCACCTCGATTTGAAAGTAAACTGCTTCTGGCTTGAACACTATGGGTACGACGAAGGAGACCCGACAAAACAATATTGGAAAGACAGCCAATCAGTCTGGTTTGATGACCTCGTTGTGGCTCGCCGCTACATTGGACCGATTCAAAGGTAACTTTGCTCAATGGCATTCATGCATTCGGACGATCGAGGAATGCGAGAGAATGATGGATGCCATACGCCATTGTGCCCATTCTTTCCATTGGCAAGTTTCCATTGCTGAATTAAGTAAAAGGGATGAGCGATTACGATTGGCCGATGCAATTTCGGGCTGTGTACGATGCAGCCTCCGGGCGTTACCATAAGGGGGAGCGCAACCCGCAAAAGCTTTTCAGCAAAACGGAGCTGGAGTTTCTTGCGTCGATTGGATGCAGCGCCCAGGAGCTATTCGATTTCATTGATGACGGAGTGCGCTATGGTGAGCCCGGCTTCGAATCCACTCTGCTGACTACGACAGCCCGCCGCGAATATTTTTTGATTGAGCAAAAAGGCGTTCCCAGCTCCAAACAGGTTTCCATGGATGCGCTGCCTGCAAAGCGCGA
>JAQGOX010000088.1 GCA_028293365.1 Verrucomicrobiales bacterium
TGGTGGAGGTTTGCAGGGTATAATTCACGCCGGCCGGGCCGGTGACTCGGGCGTGGAATTCTCCAGACGGGCCAAATATAATTTCTTTGAATTTCAAAACTGGTAGATTCGAAGCGCCCGGCGTCGCTTCCCGCAGGACTTTGATCTGGTCGCTTCCATCGGGATATCGACCCTGAGAGCTTGCTTCACTTTGAACGCCAAAACTGACCCGGTCTACTAACCGCGTGTTTGGATCGTAAATTGCAATGACATCGCCATTCGAACTTAGCTTGAAATCCAAGTGGTCCGCGCCTGGTTTTTCATCTGCCCAAAGGCGGATGTACCCTCCAGCGGATACAAAAGTCGGCGATGTGATTTGAAAAATTTGATTGGATGTCGTGAGATAAAATCCGGTTAAAGCGACCGGCAAAGCTTCACGATTATAAAGCTCCAGCCAGTCCGCTTCACCGGGAGCCGCATTTGCGAGCCACTCGTTGATGAACAGATCGGTTCCGGCGCCAACTGCTTTTGCCACGTTCATGGCACGCGGCGTCGGTTGAGCCAGTCTCCAACGCCCGTCGAAGATTGCGAGTGAACTATCGGCAATCTGCGGTCCATAGCTCACGCCATCGATTCGATTGGTGGATGAATCGAAGAGGAAAACAGTTCCGGCTGACCGGTCCAGCGTGAATCCAGTGTGCAATCCGCCGGCATTAGTGGCTGCATCGCACCAGATCAGAAGATACCCCCCACCCCCAATCACGGCGCCGGATGGAAAAACAAATCTTCTCAGATCGTTGTTATTACTTAGACTCCAATGCTCCAAATCGACGGGTGCATTACTCACATTGAATAACTCGATCCAATCCGGAAAGGTACCCTCATTTTCAACCGCGGATAAGTTCGACGACATTAGCTCGTTCAATCTGACGACTGGCAAGCTCCAGTTACCGGGCTCAGACCCGGGGGTGCCAAAAGGAACTGAACTCGCGCGCCAGTTCGCCGGATCATCGGGGTCCCCGCTGGTATCAATCATTTCAATTGAAAACTGACCTGAAGCGGTATTCGGCCAGCCTCCAGACGAGGAAAAATCGACAGAGGTGATCGTATTCAATTTGCGATCCAGCAGCGCCAGGCGTTCGCCGTTATCCGACAAGCTGTGACCATACCACCCGGTGACGACAATGCCCGGGTAACGGCTTCGGAAGGAAGCAGGATTATTATTCGATGCGAGAACGATTCGGGAACCGGGCGAAATCATTGAACCGGGCGGAAAGACAAAATCGACTCCATCAAAACTCGCGCCACTGAGATCCACATTTTGCGCTCCAGTATTCTGTAATTCGAAGAATTCGTAATCATCGCCGCCGGCCGGATTATACATAATCTCGGAAATTCGAAGGGACATTCCGAGGGATGCCAATTGAAAAGGCGCTTCGGTCAATGCACTCCAATCTCCACCGATCAACACGCGGGCTTTCAGAATTGCGCTCTGGCTTAGGGCAACGGGGTTCGTGTAGACCGTTGCGGAAGCGTCGATTGCGCCAGTGCCAGGAACACGAGGATCCGCGCCGTTGGTAGTATAATAAATCGTTCCAGAAATTGTGGTCAGGATCAGCTTGTCACCCGGTGAAACGTGGCCGCCGAATGGGGAAAGCGAGGGAGCGGCGATGGTCGGGAAAAGTCCTGCTGACTGAAGTTGACTGATAAACTTCGCGGGCCGTTGGGGAAAATAGGTTCCGACGATTCGATTATTCTCCGGAATCCAATCGCCAGAGTAGGTCAAAAGTTTTAGTGGTGATCCAACCGGCGCAACGTCCCGGCGATAATCACCCCAGCGCGCGGATTCATCGGGCGCCACTTGTTTCACCATTGCGGCTATGCGCGACCAGCGCGCCGAAGCCTGCGGAGTGGAAAGCGCACCGTTGTTGAACATATGTTTTTGCACATGATCGCCAAATTGGAGCCGGAATTCAGCGCTTTGGCTGCGCAATAGACTGAACAGCTCGCCAGGGCTTTTTGAATCACTCGCGGAAATGCGGTTATCTCCGGTTCCTTCCAAGGTTCTTTCTGCGTCCCAACTGAAGAACTTAAAGCCATCTCCGGCGATTCGGTGACGGGCGGCATACCAGTTGTGCTGAGGCCAGTCCTGGTTACCGCCATAAAGATTCACCAGCATGTAATCGATGAAGTTGGGAATGTCGAGATACTGCCCCAGGTTCTGGAACTGCGCGGTGGTCGCGAGGCCATTGCGAGCCACCGTAAACATCGTGTTCCAGGTATTTAAATCGCCATCCAGCAGAGTACCGGCATTGACCGCGTCGTATTCACTCTTATCCCCGCCGAAATAATCTGAGGCAAAGGAAGCGGCGGGACGTTCCGCTGCGTTATATACCCCCCAATAAAGCCCGTTGATATATAGATGCACGTAACCTCCATGGGCATTGGGGCGCCCCATGGCGATCAATGTATCTCGCACCCACTGATCCCGAACCTGGCTGCCGCGGCTCCGTTGAGATCCATCGGAATGGGACCATGAATTGTTATATTCCCCGCGAAAAATAATGGTATCAAAACTCGACACCGGGGAATCGGGGAAAAACTTGTAATCCAGTTTGCTCGAGCCGTATTCCGTCTTGAAAAGCAGGCGAAAAGAATGTTTTGGATTTTTATACGGTTCCCGACTTGCCGCACCTTGAATGCGAATTCCGCAATCAATTTGAAATCCTTTTGCACCGTCCGGGAGAATATATTCAGCCGAACAGGCTCGCTCCCAGGCCTGCCCTTCGCCCAGTGGATTCACATAAATCCCATTGGCACCGAACATATCGTCGGCTTTCAGCACCAGAGAGAGCGAAGGAATGGAGGTCAAGCCAGCAAGGACCAGACCTGCTTCATTTGATTGCGTAACCTCCTGATCCATTTCGTAGTCGGACGGAACATTGCCGCCCGGAAAATTGGGGTCGCGCCCCCAGGTCGCTGGATAACCCGATGGATTTGAAGGCTGATGCAAAACCGAGTCCGGAAAAATATAGGTATGCGTGACCGCCACGGAAGGGGGCAGATTGGACGAAAACGCCGCGGCACGAACGATTGCTTGGCTGCCGATCTTTATCGGACCGGCATAAACCAAACCACCGGCCGCCGTCGGCAGAGAACCGTCGAGCGTATATCGAGTGGTCACCCCGGGGGTTGCATTCGAAAGCACCAATTCAAACGGGGTATCGTAAATCCCCCGCTCGATGCTGAATTGTGGCCTGCCTGTGGCTGGTTCAGCCGGGGAATTCTGGGCTGAAGCAAACCTTGAGGAGTCCATCGAAAGCATGGCCGCGAGCGCAAAAAGACTGCCTGATCTGATAAAGCGAAGGATTTTCAAAAGAATACGGATTGCAGAAACAGTAGCCCGGGTCTTAAGAAAGATCTATCTTCAACCAGCATTTAAATGTGAACCCTAGAAGACTATTTCGGATCGTATTCGCAATCATCGCCATCTCGTTTGGCGAGTCCCGCGCAGCTCAATGGACGAACGTCCTGAACAACAGCGATTCGATACCTATTGGAGTCTGGCTACAGGATCCGCATAACGCCGAACGATTCAAAAACGCAGGGATCAATCTTTATGTGGGCCTTTGGAAGGGTCCTTCGACGGAACAGCTCGCGAGGCTAAAGAGTGCGGGGATGCCGGTCATCTGTTCCCAAAGCCAGGAAGGACTTGCGCACAAAGAAAACCCGCTAATCGTCGCCTGGATGCATAACGACGAACCCGATAACGCGCAATCGCTTGGTAAAGGCAAGGGTTATGGACCTCCTATCCTGCCCCGAAAAATAGTCGATGATTACCAGGCGATGCGCGCGACCGATCCGACCCGGCCGATTTTACTGAATCTCGGTCAAGGGGTGGCCTGGGACGATTATATCGGGCGCGGAACCCGCCGGAATCATCCGGAAGACTATGGAGAATATGTCAAAGGCTGCGACATCGTTTCATTTGATATCTATCCGGCGGTCCATGAAGACAAAGAAGTCGCGGGGAAGCTCGAATATGTGAGCAAAGGCGTGGAGCGACTGGTCAAGTGGAGCGAAGATACCAAACAAGTCTGGAATTGTATTGAATGCACGCATATCCACGGAAAGGGTGACGGTAAGGCGTCTCCCGAACAGATTCGCGCGGAGGTTTGGATGTCGCTTATACACGGTTCGCGGGGGTTGATTTACTTTGTCCATCAATTTGAGCCGAACTTTCGCGAAGCGGCGTTGCTGGACGATCCCGTGACACTGGGAGCAGTGACCGAGATCAACAGGAGAGTCCAGGCTATGGCGAAAGTTCTGAAAAGCGCTCCCCCGGTCGATCAGGTTAGCGTCAAAACAGATGGCGCTCCGATCGACTTTATCACGAGACGCGATTCAGAAAATCTTTACATTTTCGCTGTCTGCATGAGAAATGAAAGAACGCAAGCTGTATTCACCAAAGCAAAGCAGCCGGCGACTTCCTGGATTGAAGTGCTTGATGAGAATAGACACGTGTCCTGGAGCGATGATCACTTTAGTGACGAGTTCAAACCGTATGCGGTGCATCTTTACAAAGCCAAAATCGGCGAATTCTGACTCGGCATGAAAGAAGGCAAAACCGACGATAACTATCAAATCGATGAAGATATCGCCCGGATCGATTTTGCACGGGTGCATTCATGGCTGACCACTTCTTACTGGTCTCCGGGCATTTCCCGCGAATGGGTCGAGCGCGCCGCGCGTCATTCGGCCCTGGTTTTGGGAGTTTACTCTGCGCAGGGTCAAGTGGGCTATTTGCGGGTCGTTTCCGACAGGGCCAGATTGGCCTACCTTTGTGATGTCTGGATCGATTCGGAGCATCGGGGCAAAGGTCTGGGGCGTTTAATCGTGCGTTATGCGCTTGAACATCCCGAGCTGGCTCGGGTTAAATGGATTCTTGCAACCGCGGATGCCCATGGAGTTTATGCTAATTTGGGGTTTAAACCGCTATCCGAGCCGCAACGCTGGATGGAACGGGCATCGACGGCGAGCCTTGCGGGTTAAAATGCGCCAAAACGAAGACTCAGGTTTGCAAAAACTGGAAGCGCTCGCGTTCGGAATGCTTTCAATACTTGACGAAAAGATTCTCAACTACAATATTTCCCGGCTATTTCGTTGGAAACGAACTGTGGACGTGCACCCATGAATTTATGGCAAAATTAAAGGGCCGGAAAACGGCTGGTAAAACTGAAAAACCCAAAACGGGCCATTCAGCAGCAAAAACCGCCCCAAAACACTCGGAAAAACCCGAGCGTAAAACTAAGAACAAGCCGGCAGCTCCCAAAACTCGCGCTCCTGCACACCCGAAACCGGGCGCCCCGAGTACCAATGGTTCTGCTGGCCCCAAAAATACTCATTCTACTGCATTGACTGCACCGAACGCTTCCCCGACGACTGAAACCATCAAAAGCCAATCTGGTATTGACCTGACCGAGAAGATCAAGGAGCTCGTACGGCTTGCCCAGGAACAGGGCTACCTAACCTACAACGACATTAACGACGCTTTGCCGGACAGCGTGGTTACGCCTGAAGATCTCGACGAAATCTACATAAAGCTTCGCAATCTTGAGGTCGAAATCGTCGATCAAGCCGAAGTGGATCGGGTCAAGCAGCCCGAACCCGAGGAGGAAGAAGACAAGTCGCGGCTTGATATTCTCGATGACCCGGTTCGAATGTATCTCAAGCAGATGGGACAGGTGCCGCTGCTGACTCGCGAGCAGGAAGTGGAGATCTCCAAACGGATAGAAGATGCCGAGAATGAGGTCAAACGGATCATCTACAGCTTTGGTTTTGCTGGAAAAGAGCATATCGCATTGGCCGAAAAACTGATTTCGGAGCCGCCAAAAGAGCGTTTTGACCGGGTTATTCTCGATAAAAAGATCGAAGGGCGCGAAAACCACCTGAAATCCCTGCGCAAACTCGTCAAAGACGTGCGCGCGGTCGATCAATCGGTCGATGATAAATATGCCGAATGGCAAAACGCCCCCAACAAAATCAAGCGGGACAAGGTTCAAACCGAATTTAAGAAGGTAGACGACAAGCTGCAGCGGGGTTTTATCAAGTTTTACTACAAACAGAAGGTCATTGAGGAAATGGCCCTGGTTGCAGATAACATCCACGACAAAATTCAGCTCAGCCTTCGAGCCATCCGTGATTTCGAGCAACAGCGGAAGTCGACTCAACAACAGTCGATCATACATTCCGAGCAAAAGAAGATCAAAGCCCTCGAAGAATTCGTCCGCATGCCGGGCGAGGATTATCTCAAGGCCTATAAAGAACTGCAGCACTTCACCCGCAAGGCGCTTCAAGCCAAAACCGAAATGGTGGAGGCCAACCTGCGTTTAGTCATTTCGATCGCCAAAAAATATACAAACCGCGGACTTTCCTTCCTTGATTTGATCCAGGAGGGAAACATGGGTTTGATGAAGGCAGTCGAGAAATTCGAATATCGCCGCGGCTACAAATTTTCGACTTATGCCACGTGGTGGATTCGGCAGGCCATAACCCGTTCCATAGCCGACCAGGCGCGCACCATCCGAATTCCGGTCCACATGATCGAGACCATCAACAAGCTGATGCGGGTGCAAAAGCAGTTGGTGCAGGATTTCGGTCGTGAAGCGACACCGGAAGAAATTGCCGATGAAATGCAGATGCCGGTGGAGCGCGTCCGGGCGGTGCTCAAAATGGCGCAGCAGCCAATTTCCCTGCAATCACCCGTGGGAGACAGCGAAGACACCAACTTTGGTGATTTCATCGAGGATAAATCCGCGGAGAATCCGTCGGATATGACCAGCTACAGTTTGTTGAAAGACAAGCTGGGCGATGTATTGACCAGTCTCACGGAGCGCGAACGGAAGGTATTGGAACTTCGATTCGGTCTCGGAGACGGCTATTCCCGCACGCTCGAAGAAGTGGGTAAACAGTTCAAAGTCACCCGCGAACGCATTCGCCAAATCGAAGCAAAAGCCCTGCGAAAAATGCGTCATCCAACGCGTATTCGCCAGCTTCAAGGCTTTTTGGAAAGCGAAGATCTTGACGCGACGCCAGTGGTCGCCGCGACACCGCCGGTGGCTTAAGGTTGGTCTTTGTCAATTAACCCCAGGTTGCGCAGGCACACTGGGGTTTTTGTTTGCCCGACCGAAAGCCTGGAGGGCACTCATCCGATCGCAGGGATCAGGTTTTTGCCGCGATCAGCGATTGA
>JAQGOX010000094.1 GCA_028293365.1 Verrucomicrobiales bacterium
CCAATCGCGGTGCGAAGGATGTGGGCGGTCGTTCTGTCGGCTGCAATATCCGGCTTCCCCACGAACAAGGTCATAACGCTTATTTGGATCGCCATGTCATGATGGAGTATTTTTTTGTGCGCAAAACGCTTTTGATCAAATACTCCTATGCGTTTGTTGTCATGCCGGGAGGGGCCGGAACTTTGGATGAGCTTTTTGAGGCACTAACTCTGATTCAAACCGGAAAGATTGATCACTTCCCGATTATTGTTATGGGCGTCGATTATTGGAAGGAATTGAGTGAATTGCTTGAAAAGATGGCGCGCGAGCATACGGTCCGCCGCGAGGATCTGGACCTGGTCTTTGTGACCGACTCAGTGGAAGCGGCGATCGAACACATTCGTGAGCGCGCGATCAAGCCCTTCGGTTTAAAACCGGAAGTGTGCCGTTCCAGTTTTTGGCTGGGTGAATCAGAACTCCCGCAAAAGTGAAGTGCGACGTGATTGTTATCGGCGCAGGTGGCGCGGGAATGATGTGCGCGCTTCAGGCAGGTATGCGCGGTCGCAAGGTAATTCTGCTCGATCACGCTCCGAAGCTGGGTGGAAAAATTCTTATTTCGGGGGGAGGACGGTGCAATTTTACGAACACTGGCGCAAGTCCGGCGCAGTACGTCTCCGCCAACGCGCATTTTTGCAAATCGGCACTTTCTAGATATACGCCCGCCGATTTTATAGCTCTCGTAGGTTCCCACGGGATCGCTTACCACGAAAAGAAACTTGGACAATTGTTTTGCGATGTCTCAGCCCGGCAGATTGTCGAAATGTTAAAATCCGAATGCGCCAAAGTCGGGGCGGAGTTCAAATTGAACTGCAAAATTGAGAGTGTCGCAAAAAATAGCGACTTGGGCGCCGGGCGATTTCAACTGTCAACCAGCCAGGGCGACTTTTTTTGTGAATCACTGGTTATTGCGACCGGAGGGTTATCGATTCCAAAAATCGGCGCGACCGGATTTGGATATGAAATTGCCCGGCAGTTTGGTTTGAGAATAGTCGATACGGCGCCTGCACTTGACGGGTTCGTTTTTTCCGACAAAGAAACACAGTCTTTAAGCGAACTCGCGGGGCTTTCGGTCGATTGCGTAATAACCTGCAATCATGTTTCGTTCCGGGAGAATATTTTATTTACGCACAACGGTTTGAGCGGACCAGCCGCATTGCAGGCGTCCTTGCATTGGAGACCGGGCATTGAAGTGTCGATTAATCTGCTCCCGGAAATTGATCCCACGAAATGGTTACTTGGAAAGAAAAGAACCGGAGAACGGGCTCTGGTTAAGAATCTTCTCTCGCAGTTGCTCCCGAATCGCTTTGCGGCTCGGTTCTGTGAACTCAACTTTCGATCGGAGCTTCCGCTCGCTCAAATCCCGGATAAAGAAATCGAGGAGTTCGGCCGACAGCTTTCTGCATGGAGACTCGTACCGAGTGGAACTGTCGGGTACAATAAGGCCGAGGTAACCCGGGGAGGCGTCGATACGCGCGAGTTATCGTCCAGGACGATGGAGGCAATCAAAGTTCCCGGGCTCTATTTTATCGGCGAGGTAGTTGATGTCACTGGTTGGCTGGGCGGATACAATTTTCAATGGGCCTGGGCCTCGGGCGCGGCCGCTGGGGGCGTGGTTTAGTGAGCGACTGTCACCCGATAAAATCTGAATTGATTTGTAGCCGCGATATCAACTATCTGCATAGTCGATCCAGTTCCGTCAACGTTGGTGAGGGTTTGCCATTGTGGGGGGGCGTTTGTAGAAAACTCAACCCGATTGACGATGCCGGTAGCGCTGTTCCATGAAATGAGTCTCCCGCCGCGTGTCAGATGAATCTGTGCGGTAAGCAGGGAAACATCGACAAAAACCAATTCCTGGAGGTTATTGAAATTGGGTGTGTTCGTGGAAATGGCAGGCAGGTCCTCAAATGGACTGTTGAACGTGTAATGGAATACGCCCTTTCCCGTCGCGACGAACCGATTCAGGACGTTGCTTCCGTAAACCATTTTTCCGAATACTGCGTATCCTCCATTCGCGGCGGTATCCAGGGAGGAATTATCCCCTAAATTGAAATAGAACTGGGAACTGGCGCTGTTCGCGTCCGTGCTGCGAGCCATCGCGATTGTCCCATATTGATTGCTTTCCAATGGCCCAAAATGGGTTTCGTTCGTGATGTTTCCCAAAGTCGGAACGTCTGCGATTGCCGCATTCGTTGCGCCACGATTTTTGATCGAGAAGCCGCCGCCCTGAACCACAAAACCGGAAATCCACCGATGGAAAAACATGTTTTGATACAGTCCGCCCTCGACATACTTTTTGAAGTTTTCCACCGAAACCGGCTTTTCCTGGTCGAATAGTTCGACCCCGATATCTCCAAATACTGTGTGGAATTCGGCGAGCGTTCCAGCCGATGCCGACATGGCGAACAAGATCAGGGAGCAACCTGTTATTAAAAATTTCACGGCGGTCAGAATAATTCAGTCTTTAATAGTAGAAAAGCGCAGATTCGCACGCCATGGCGATTATGGTTTTGCGTTATTCAGTTGACGACACCAGCTCTCGACTGATTGAGGCATGGCTTCGAATGGATTCAACAAATTGAGCGAATTGATTCCCTCAGCGTCGATGATTTCCCAGTCAACAAAGTAGCGGATGGAGTGGTTTTTCAACTGATGCATGATGTGGGAGCGAAGTTGCGCTCGCGTATTGCCTGGGGGTTGCCGGGTTGCTTCCAGGATATCTGCCAGGGTCAGCTCCCATTGAGGGGGGGTCCTTGCGAGAGCCAGTCCCAAACTGCGTGCCGGGTCGATGTGATGGAATTCAAGGTCCTGGGCGCGCAGCCAGGGATCGATCCACGGAATTTTTTCCTTCTCCACAAATTGCTGGAACAGCCAGCGCTTTGTGATCCAGTCGACTTTACCGACGAGAGCCTCGGGGTTGGATGCAAGCGCGGATAACGTTTGGCGCCAGACTTCCAGCACGATGTCGGTTTCAGCATCCCTTCCTTTGAATTCGGCGCGAGCCGCTTCTTCAAATTGCGCGAGCAAGTCCACGGCATCCGCGCAGCGGCCGTCCGCGAGTGGGACAAGCCATGGGCCATCGGGTTGATGCGACATTCCGCGAAAGCTCATCACCGCGTCTGAAAGCACGACGCGCGGCATGTGGTCGAGTTCGAGGAGATCCAGGACGAGAGAGGTGGTCCCGATCTTAAGCAGGAGTGTGGCGGGTAACACACTGGTGTCGCCATGGAGCAGGTGCAAACGGCGATATTTGCGTGCGTCCGCCAAAGGTTCGTCGCGCGTATTGATGATCGCGCGGTTGAATTGAACCCATTCGAACAAATCGTTGTTGATGTAGTCCGCGCGCTGGCTGATTTGAAACTGGCTTTCCTGTCCCGGACGAGCCATGTCCCCACGCAGCTCAGCGCCCGGTGTGGCCCCCACCCGGCCCGCGCCTACGTAGAGTTGGCGCAATGTCAGGAACCCGAGCAGCGCGAGAACGTTCGATTCGGTCAGCGGGGCGGACCGGCGCACCAGATAATTCTCGTGACAACCAAAGGTTGCGCCCGAGTAATGATCGATATTATTCCGGATGAAGCTGACCTGATCGGTGAGTCGCAGGTCTTTGACCGCCTGCTGGAGAATGGCATCGCCCGCGCGGTCATAGCGGAGGATATCGATGAGCGAGAGGCACTCGGGGGTGCAATACTCGAGATGGCCCATGTCCACGTAAGCGCGGCCCCCATTGAAAAGAAAACCTCCATTCCCAGCGGGCTCGTCCCAGTCGCGCTGGTGCATATCCGGCAAGCCATAGCGGGCGCGGTCGAAGATCCAGTTGCGAACCCGCCCGACCGCTGATGGCGGTCCGGACGGATCAGTGGTCAGGCAACCGTATTCCGTTTCCAGACCTACGATCCGGTTCATAGGTTTACGAAATCTTCAGGCCGAGGTCGTTTAAGCTAAGCGGTTGATATCGAGCCACGCGTTGAGACTGGCGGGCAAGCCAGCCAATTTCGACTATTCGATCTGTGAGCGCTTCACGCCACCCAGCCTTCCGTTCCGTTTCGCTGGGAAAATTCTCGGTGAACGACTTTCCTTCGCGTAAAACCCACCAGGCCTGGAGCAACCATTCAACGATTTCAGCTTTCTGTGTGGTCTCAGGCAGGTTCGAATTAAGCCACGATTGGGCGGCTTTCTCGGTCGTGGCGGGACTTCCGACCGCGATCACCCGCGAGGATTGAAACTGAAAGCCGCCGTCATAATGCAAGCGAACGAGCAAATCGGTTTCGGGAGTGTTGCTGATTTCAGCCAGGAGCATCTCGACGATGAATGGGGCACTGAAAATCTGCTCGAAATTGGTTTTTAGTTGAGGGCTTAGCCCAAAACTGATCAGTCGCCGCAAGCTTACGTCCTCTGGGGCACGGGTGAACGCTTCCATGTGCGCGGCATCAATCGCCGCTTGCCGAATTTTTTCAATGTCAGCAGGGTGCCCAAGGGCGGTCATGGCGTGCCGATCGAATAACTCGAACACTTTCGAATTTCCGGAACCGACTCCAAGCAGCAGAATGCCATCGGGCAGCTTGACGCCAAACGCGGGGGAGCCTCCTTTGAGTTGGTCCTGTACGTACTCGCGCCGATTCTCAACGGCCTCAAGCCAGCGATAAGGTTCTTCGGTCATGATTTGAGAAAACTTCCCTGTTCGCCGGCACTGAGGCTGCGAATGCCGGAAGCGTTTAGGATCTTGATCGTCGCGTAGGTGTGGGTTTCGGGATTGACGCCGCCTGTAGCGGAATCGAATTCGGATGCCGTGATCAGCAAACGCAAGGTGAACTGCACTGCCTGCTGCAAGTTCATCTGCGAGGGGCGGGGATTTCCATAATTTTCCTGAAAACTAAGAATGCTGCGAATGGTTCCCGAACCCGAACCGGAGGCGGCGTAGCCGACCGCTTGAAATTGGGCGCCCAATGGATCGTAAAAATAAATCTGCGGTTGTGAGGGAGAAACCGTTTGGTCGAGCCCGGCAAAAAGCGGAACTACGATTCCGACTCCCTGCATGGTCATGGGCAAATTCTCACGCAGCAATCGTGCGAGTGCGCGAACTTTCGCGGGCAGACTGAGCGGCTGTAATTGACTGCGCCGGTAGTACTCGAATGAGGTCTGCATCACACGGGCCATCTCAAAGGCAGTTGCCGGCACTCCGGCGATTGCCAAAACCGAAGTGGCATCGATTTCGATGACCTTATCGATTTTGTCAGTAACGATTACGTTTCCAGCCGTGGCGCGGCGATCACCCGCCATCAGAACACCATCCGCAAAATGAAAAGCGAATACCGTGGTCGCCTGCGTTTGTACTGGCGCGGCGGCGGAATGTTCGGTTTTTAAGGGCCCACCCCCGCGTGCGGCAAGCAATGATAAAAAATCGCCTGCGATCGCAATACCCTGTGGTTCGCTCATTGGCCGGTGCGTTGGCGATAGCGCTTCGCCTGGTCCGGATCCACCTTGCGCATGCGTTTGAGCAATTCTTCAACGTTTGGCTTCTCAACCTTCGGAGCGGAAGGACCATCTCCACTCCCACCAGGACCGGGGCCGGACGGACGGTTTTTTTGGGCTTGATCAGGCATATTTCCTCTTTTTCTTAACGTGGCACGTCCGCCAGATCGCGCAAGTCATCGGGCGACCGGGCGGCATCGACACGCCTAGCATAATGTAAAATTTCCTGCGGCGCGAATAAATCCAATAGGGAAAGCTTAATGGGGCCATTAGAACCCTCTAGCGTAATATGGTCCCACTGAGCAGAGCTTACCGAGCG
>JAQGOX010000523.1 GCA_028293365.1 Verrucomicrobiales bacterium
GAGGCCTGGGACGGTGCAATTGCCGGCCCGGGGCCATATGACCATTATCGACGCAATCGGACTTGCCGGCGGTACGACCAAATTGGCCAAAGAGAAAAAAATCGAGTTCACCCGGAAAGGCAAGAGCGAGATTTATTCATTCGAGAATTTGAAAAGGATGACCGATCCGAAGCAAATCATTTATTTAGAAGCAGGCGATATCATTAAGGTGCACGAAACTTTCCTTTAACTATTGCCGATTCAAAAGCTCAGTGCTTGAACCCACCGTCAAACTATTTTTCGCGCTACACTCACCGCATTCGCGGGCGACAATGGAGGTTTCGCTTCCAGCAACGAGTTCGGCGAACATTGCCCGGCTGACAGAGCGGCTGGCCAGGGGCGAAGAGGCGGCCTTCGAGGAATTTCACGAACTTTATTTCGATCGTTTGCATCAGTTTCTCCTGATAGTTGCGCGGGGACAAATGGAAGAAGTTCAGGAGGCGTTGCAGGAAACCCTTCTGCGGGTGGCACGTTACGCACGCTCATTTGAGACGGAAGAAGCGTTTTGGGGCTGGCTGAAAGTGGTGGCACGAAACGCCGCGCGGGATCGTGGACGCAAGGAACAACGGTATTTGGCGGTTTTGAAGCGATTCGCGTTTGGCCTGAACGGTGGAACGGCCCAGGATTTTGGCGACGATGAAGAGCGGCTGCGTTTGATTGTGGAAGAAAGCCTCGCAGAACTCGATCCCCGTGATCGCTGCCTGATTCAGGGTAAATATCTTGAAGATGAAACCGTAAACGAGCTGTCCGGCAAAACGGGACTTACCGAGCGAGCCGTCGAGTCCCGATTATTGAGGCTGCGGCGCGAACTGCGAGAGCGCATGCTAAAAAAACTTCGTTCCCTATGAAACGCACAGATCAAGAGCGGTTATTAAAAGAGATTTTTGATGCCGAGGGGGAATCGGGCTTTCGACGGGACTCCTTGAACCGGGGCCTAAAATTGATCAGGCGGAGGAAAATTCTACGGCGCTGCGTGGTCCTGTGCGTACTTCCGTCGCTTCTAGTACTCGCCATTTGGCGATACAGTCCTCCACATCTTGCGAGCGTTGCTTCGATCAAAACGCAACCTGCAATCACTTCATTCAGGGTGGGCCAAGATTCACAAAGATCGAAAGTGGATTTCATTAGCGACGAGCAGTTATTCGAACTGTTTCCGAATCGCTCGCTGGCTTTAGTCGGCAGGCCGGGGCATCAAAAACTGGTGTTTCTGGATGGATTTGAGGCCAAAGCGCGCCAAAAGCTATAAATCATTGTAAAGGTCCACCGTATCTCGTTAGTGGATCTGGATGGAAATTCCTATGAAGTCAGATCACTCCGAGGAAACGCGCAACGCATTGTCTTGATGTGGACTTTGTTTAATTTTTCTCTATCTTGACCGGGGAAGTTTCCGAAATCGATTTACAACGAATTTTATTCGACGTAGTTGCGTCTGTTTGAGACTGCTCGCATCGGAAACAACCGATCGCGAGATTTCGAAATGATTCAGCCGGCATGAACCGAGTAGTGCGTTTTATTCTTTGGAGCATTCTGGGATTAACCCTGCTCATCTGCGGGCTGTTTATCCCGGCGCATTTTCGCGCAGTCGACTCCAAAGTGCTCGAACTGGCTGGGAAGGGAACGCTAACGTTGAGCCAGGCCGGGGCAAATCTTCTCAATCTCGAACAAATCGGTCCCGCCCGGATGCTGTGGCGCGCCGCGGAAGTGCTTTCGATTCCGAACCATGAGCAACTCGGAGGCGCGATCGCCCAACTTTCAACGAACATACTACCGCGCAGCGCATCCCTCGCATCGAATCCCAATCTGGCCGCCTTTGAATTGTTTGAAAGTACGGATCAACGGCCGGTCATTGAATTGCTCATGGAGCGGAAAAGACGCGAGCCGCTGCTTGACCAGCTAGAGAAATCGCGACGGCCCGGAGTTCGCCAGCTTTTGCGGACACGCACTCTGACAAATACGGTGGAATTTCCGCCTGTAGCCTCGACGGCAGGACAACCGCTGGATGCAATCATCACGCTGGCGGCGATACTTTCTCAGACCGATCACATTTCGGCAGGCTTGCGGGAGAAATTCGAATTACTTTCCATCGAAGCGAACTCATCGGGTAAAGTCGAACCTCTTGAATCCGCGTTCATTGATCTGCTCGCGCTCGGGAAGCGCCTGACATGGCAGCAACTCAGTGAGTTGTTGCGCCAAATCCAGACGATCACTGAGCTCAACACCCTTGCCGAAGCATTCCGCAATTCTGAACAGCAAGTGCCGATGGTCTATTCGGCCCTGTTTTTGTCCGATCAACCGGCAAAAGTCACCTTGTATCTAACGGAATTCCCAAAAACCGGTCTTAAAGATATCCAAACGGCTTTATTTGATGGAAAAGGAGCCCTGCTGGAATTATTGCACCGACAACAACGTATTTACAGCTCGCGCTGGCGTTTATTTGCGATTCAGTATGATCCATTTGCAGCGTTTTTTGAAACGGTTCTGCCACTGGCATTAAAATCTCCACTTACGGCATTATTGCTGCGTTGCCTGACATTCCTGTTGAGCTCTCTCTGTCTGGCGCGAGCGATCGGATCCCTTGCTTTTGTTCCGACCGGCGCACAGGCCCAGGCCATCGATGGAACCCGGCTCGCGCAGGAAACCGTTATCGCCCTTTCAATTTTCGCGGTTGCGATTGTTGCAATCGAGCCTTTTATTGTCTCCGAAGACGCAGCAAAAAAGGAACCGGTCCGTTATCATATTAAAATACCCGGCGTCAGCGCTTTAAAATCGCAAATCCAAAAAACGATCCAGCAACCTATGAGCATTGCCACACTGACTCCCCTCCTGATCTTCTTCGTGCTGCAGGGGA
Source organism: Verrucomicrobiales bacterium (assembly GCA_028293365.1). GTDB lineage: Bacteria > Verrucomicrobiota > Verrucomicrobiia > Limisphaerales > SXQI01 > JAQGOX01. The sequence continues at coordinate 2,888 of JAQGOX010000523.1, forward strand.
TTTTATACATCTGGTCCTTGAGCAAGCTTTCGGAAATTCGACGGCAGCAAATCGAACCGCGCATTAAGCTGCGACTCCTTGAAAATGAAGACCACCTGTTCGATGCGGGCCTCTATCTCGGCTTCGCAGGGACGGTGATCTCGTTGATCATGGTATCAATGGGAATTATTACGCAGAGCATCATGGCCGCGTACGCCTCGACCTCGTTCGGAATCATTTTTGTCTCCATTCTCAAGATTTTCCACATTCGCCCGCTTCGCCGCCAACTCATCATGGAAAGTGAAGAACCGGCAGTCGTCCAGGAACAGCCATGAACCGCTCGATCCTAATCGTAATTTGCGACTTCCTGCTCGTTAGCCTGGTCGCGTTCTCAAATTTCGATAGCCTATCCCCCGAGCACGCCGCCTCCAAAATGGAAGTGACCATGGAGCGCAAACCGGCCGCGCCCGCCAACGACATGGTCAGCACGCTGAAAATGGCGTTAGAAGATGAGAAACAAGCGCGCGACAAGCTTTCCGTGGAATTGACGAATAGTCGTGAATCGATTCAGTCCCGCGAAGCACAATTGGCGGAACGGGATACCCGGTTACGCGAATATCAATCGAATATACAACCCACCGAAGCGGAAGCGAAGCAATTGCAGGAGCAACGAGCCGCTTTGGAGAAACAAATGGCTGCCGCACAGAGCAATCTAAAATCGCTCCAGGGCGATCTCTCAGCCAGCCTCACGACTGCCAAGCTATCGAATGAGCAACTCGCCGCTATGCAGACGGACCTGCAAAGGCGCCAGTTGGAGGCTGAGACGCTTCGGCAGCGCCTGGCTGATTTGGAAAAGAGCCATAGCAATGTCCTTACGGCCAAACAGCAGCTCGATACCAAAGTGCAGGTCGCCGAAGCGGAAAAACGGCTCACCCAGGAGCAATTGACGGCAATGAAATCCGAAGTGCAGACGGTCCGCGCCGAGAAGGCGCAACTCCAGGCCAGCACGACAAAACTGGCGGAAGGCGTGACTGCACTGGCGCAAACCTCCACCGATCTTACCAAGGAAATTCGGGAGAACCGGCCATTGGCAGCCAACACGATATACAACGAGTTTTCTACTAATCGTGTTGCCACCGAATTCTTCAGCACCCGCAGCGGGCTTTTCGGGCGGGAGGTAAAAAAGAAACGGGACTCGCAAACGCTGCTGGTCACGGATGGATTTGAGACGTATGCCCTTTATCATATCGCTGATACTCCGTTGACCCTGTGGCCTCCCGGAACGGATTGGGAAGCCCTTACAGGATACGTCAGTCGCGGACCGACCTCATTCTCAATTTCGCAAATTGCTTTCCTGGCGCAGGATCCCCGGGTGGTCATCGTTCCGGTAGGAACCAATGCGGCCCGACTGCTGGGAAGCAAAGTCTATAAAATTGCTCCGGATCCTTTTAAGTTCGCCGACGCAGTCCTTGTCGGGGCCAATGAAGGCTATTATGGCGAGTGCAAGTTCCAGATTGACCCCTCAGCTCCCGAATATGTGAGAATGGACCGCAGCATCTTCCGTGGTTTATTCGGGAAATTCAATCCGTCACGCGGTGATCTTGTGATAAGCAAAACTGGCGAGTTATTGGGTATTATGATCAATAACGAATACTGCGCGGTTCTACGCAAAATTACCCCGGGGTTTGCTTTTGAGTGTGGTGATAACCTGAGGGCTCAGAATGCCAGCTCGGTTCTGGATCAACTCGGAACGCGCGTTCGAACGATGCCAGCGAAGCTACAATAAGTCAGCAGAGCTTTTTCAATGTCCAAACCCGTTCAGCGCTGCTTTGGTGGGGATGACCCGCTCTATTGTGCGTATCACGACCAGGAATGGGGGGTGCCCAATCACGACGATCGGCACCTCTTTGAGATGCTGATCCTGGAAGGGGCCCAAGCCGGACTTTCCTGGTCTACTATTTTAAAAAAGCGTGAGAACTATCGACGCGCTTTCGACAATTTCGATGCGAGGAGGATTGCGCGATATGATACTTCGAAAGTTCAGAAGCTGCTGGCTGACGCCGGGATTGTGCGCAACCGCTTAAAAGTTGCCGCAGCCATCCAAAACGCACAATGTTTTCTCAATATCCGAAAGGAATTTGGAACATTTGACCGATATATCTGGCAATTCGTGGGGGGACGGCCACTACAGAACAATCGGGAAACATTCAAAGATATTCCCGCGAAAACCAGGGAATCCGACGCCATGAGCAAGGACCTCCAGAAACGAGGCTGGAAATTTGTGGGATCGACCATTTGCTATGCCTACATGCAGGCGGTTGGGATGGTGAACGATCACATGAGTCGATGCGTCCGGCAAAAACAGATTAGCAGACTGGCGGCCGAATGAGTCGCGCGGAAGGTTTTCAAGAAAAAGACCCGCTGAATAGCGGGTCTTTTCCGTCTTCCTTATTGCCTTAAATCGTTCCTAAAATCTTAGTCCTTTGTTTTGGGAATGTTCCCTGAACCCTGATTGGATTCACCGTGAGCGGGCGAACCTTGATTCAAGTTTGGCGGCGCGGTGATTTGTAGTTCGTTTTTTACGATCGTCACTCCCCCAAGACTCTGAACTTTATCGACGAGAGCTTGCTTTTCCGCCTGTGAATTAACCTTACCCCGGAGCGTGACCACCCCATGAAATGAAGAGACTTCAATATCAGAGCGGCTGCTTGGACCAGTCGCCGAGCTTCCCGAATCCCGGCTCGCCAGGGTAGCACGGACCTTGGCCGTCAGAGCACGATCCAGTGGACCTTCCTTTCGGATTGGTGTCGCTGAAGCAGCAGCCGGGTGATGACCATCGCTGCTTTCGCCACGGGATAAATCGGATTCAGGTGGTGCCGGTCGATTTGACAAAGAATTAGCTTCCGCCGCCTTCGAATTTGCGTGGACGGCAGTCGCAAGAATGAGAACGGCCGCAACGGCACCAAGTCCTTTTAATTTCTTCATATGCGCTAAAAATTTCATTTTTCGGCCGATTTTTAAAACATTGCCTTCGGTTCAGGGATGGTTTGCCGCCCCTTCCCTGCTCCTGCATACACTTTCAATGCCAACCT
>JAQGOX010000148.1 GCA_028293365.1 Verrucomicrobiales bacterium
CGGTGGAGAGCAGTCCGCACGCAGGCACGGCTATCCGAATCACGCTGCCAGTGGCGATGGAAACATTTAGGGGAATCCTCATCGAAGCAGCGGAACGGCTGTTCGTGGTTCCGACCGCGCAAGTTGAACGAGTTACACGTTTCAAGGCGGAGCAGGTTCGGACGGTTGAAGGTCGCGAGACGCTGGAGCTAAACGGGCGCGCTGTGGCTCTCGTCCGCCTATCCGAGGTCCTGAAATTGCCGGCCTCGCAAGCCAGCAAAGCGGAAACAACTGCCACTTCGGTCATCATCCTCGGTGGAGGCGATCAGCGCGTCGCGTTTGCCGTGGATGCAGTTCTCGACGAACAGGAAGTGATGGTCAAGCGGTTCGGCAAGCCATTGTCGCGCGTCCAAAACATTGCCGGTGCCACCGTGCTCGGTTCTGGGAAGGTGGCGCCGGTTCTTAACGTCGCCGATCTGCTTAAATCTGCTCGGAAAGCAGGCGGCGCAACGCGGTTGGCCTCAAGTGCAAAGCCAGCAAAGGCAGAAGCGAAGTCGGTTCTCATCGTCGAAGATTCGATCACGTCGCGTATGTTGCTAAAAGGTATTCTCGAATCGGCCGGCTATCAGGTGAAAACTGCCGTGGACGGGATCGAAGCGTTCACCACCTTGCGTTCGGAACGCTTTCATCTGGTCGTTTCTGACGTGGAGATGCCGCGCCTGAATGGATTCGATCTCACAGCAAAAATTCGCGCAGACAGGAAACTGGCCGAATTGCCGGTGGTGCTGGTGACAGCCCTGGAGACACGTGAGGATCGCGAGCGTGGCATTGATGTCGGCGCCAACGCTTACCTGGTCAAGCGCAGCTTTGATCAGAGCGACCTGCTCGAAGCAGTTCGCCGGCTGGTTTGAACAAGCATTTCCACTCATGACTGACCAAAGTATAAACGTGCTGGTGGTGGATGATTCAAAGGTGGCCCGGATGCTTCTGGTCCACTTGTTGGAATCGGATCCGCAAATTCGAGTGATCGGCTCGGTCAATGACGGCGAGGCGGCTCTGGAATTTGTCCAACACAATAAACCCGACGTCGTGATTATGGACATTCATATGCCGGGCCTGGACGGCTTTGAGGCAACCCGGCGCATCATGGAGACCCATCCGTTGCCCATTATCATTTGCACTGCCACCACCAACCCGAAGGAGGTTGCCACCACATTCCGTTTGATGGAGGCTGGGGCCGTGGCTTGTGTGGAAAAACCGGTTGCCCGCGAGCACGCCGATTTTGAACAATTGGTGACGGATCTCCTGCAAACCGTAAAATTAATGTCGGAAGTCAAGGTGATCCGCCGCTGGCCCAGGTCGCGGCAGATAGTTTTGCCCGGGACTCGTCCCAGCGATGAAACGCACCCGCCCAGAAAAATCCAACTTGTTGGCATTGGCGCATCCACCGGCGGTCCGCCCGTCCTGCAAACAATTCTGGCGGGCCTGCCAAAGGATTTTCCCGCCTCACTTCTGATCGTGCAGCACATCGCGCACGGTTTTTTGCCTGGCCTGGTTGAATGGCTGAACCAGACCACTGGCTGGCAGGTCCATATCGGTTCCCACGGAATGTGCCCTCTGCCGGGTCATGCCTATCTGGCTCCCGACGATTTCCAAATGGGTGTTATCAATGGCGGACGCATCCTTTTGACTCGAGACGAGCCTGAGAATGGGTTGCGTCCCGCCGTCTCTTACCTGTTCCGTTCACTGTCCGAAATGTGTGGATCGAAAACCGTGGGTGTGTTGCTCAGTGGCATGGGGAAAGACGGCGCGGCGGAATTGAAATTGATGAAGGACCGCGGCGCTTCCACCATCGCCCAGGATCGCGAAACCTCCGTGGTGCATGGCATGCCTGGCGAAGCGATTCAGTTGGGCGGCGCAGTGCATGTGTTGCCTGCCGACAAAATTGCTGATGCCCTGCTCACGTTGGTTAAACGCGGTGATACGGTTTGAGGAATGGAATCATGAGCACGAATTTGAATCCGGCGGACCGACAGTTGGAAATTCTGATCGCAGAAGACAGCCCGACCCAGGCGCAGAGGCTCGAACATATCCTCCAGCAGAACGGCTACAGCGTTATTGTCGCAGTTAACGGACGACTGGCCCTGGAAGCCGCTCAGCGCCGAAAGCCCACGCTTATCATCAGTGACGTGGTCATGCCCGAAATGGATGGCTATGAATTGTGTCGCCAGATTAAGTCAGACGCCAAACTGGCTGACATACCGCTCATCCTGGTCACTACCCTTTCCGATCCCCAGGATGTCATTCGCGGGCTGGAATGTCGCGCGGACAACTTCATCCTCAAACCCTACGATGAGTTGTATCTGTTGAACCGGGTTCGTTTCGTGCTGGTCAACCGTGATGTGAGACAATCGGATATGGCCGGCATGGGGGTGGAAATCTTTTTTAACGGTCGCAAGCATTTCATCACTGCGGACCGCCTGCAGATTCTCAATCTGCTGCTGTCCACCTATGAAGCCGCCATCCAACGGAACAAGGAATTGAGCATTGCCCAGCATGGTCTTCGCGACCTCAATTCGAGTCTCGAAGCTGCGAACAAGGAACTCGAAGCTTTCTCCTACTCCGTTTCGCATGATCTGCGGGCTCCCTTGCGCGCAATTGACGGATTTTCGAACCTCCTGCTCAAAAAATTTTTCACCCAAATGCCCGCCGAAGCCCAGCGCTTGTTGAACACCGTCGTCTCGAGCGCCAAACACATGAGCCAGCTCATCGACGACTTGCTCAGCTTCTCCCGCCTGGGACGGCAGCCGCTATCGAAACGGCCTGTCAACATTTCGGCCCTCGTCCGCGGGGTCGTTGAGGAACTGCGCAAGGAGCAGGGCGACCGGCACATCGAAGTCAAGATAGGTGATCTCCCCGATTGCATCGGTGACCACTCGTTGCTCAAACAGGTTTTCATCAATTTGTTGTCCAACGCGTTCAAATACACGCGCCAGAAGGAGATGGCGGACGTTGAAGTGGGCTTTCGCCGGCAAGAAGGAGAAAGTATTTATTTTGTCAAGGACAATGGCGCAGGGTTCGACATGCAATACGCGGATAAACTGTTTGGCGTTTTTCAGCGATTACATGGGGCCGACGAATTCGAAGGAAATGGTGTCGGTCTGTCCATCGTGCAGCGCATCGTCCACCGCCACGGAGGGCGAATATGGGCTGAAGCAAAGGTGGGGGAAGGTGCGACTTTTTATTTTACTCTATCCAATAATGAAAGTGACTAACCCTGTTCGTGATGAGTTCGAGTACGGAGCCGGGTCGCCTTGAATTGCAAATCTACGAGTTGCTGCGCGAGACCGGTCGCGATTCCAGAAAAAATTCATTGGATTGCAGAATTGCCCCGGAACAACGCGGGCAAAAGTGGACTGGGCGCAACTCCGCGTGCTGGCAACGGCTACATCTGCCGCGCCCGCGGCGGGAATTTGACTACGTGAAAGTCACGTGTTTTCGTCCGATAAAAGTCATCAGAGTGCGCTTTGAGACTGCCGAAGAGGTGCCGTGAGCGATGAGAGAGAAAGACGCTGAATGCCGCGTTCGTCGAAATTGGCCGGGTTAAGCCAACGCAGGAACGCCTTCTCGAGAGCTGGCCATTCTTCGTCGATAACAGAGAACCATGCGGTATCGCGAGTACGTCCCTTATAGACCCTCGCCTGACGGAAAATGCCTTCGAAGGAGAATCCAAGCCGTTGGGCCGCCGCGCGCGATTTCGCGTTTAGCGAGTCGCATTTCCATTCGTAGCGGCGGTAACCCTGTTCAAACGCCCTTTTCATCATGAGATACATCGCTTCAGTCGCGGAGGGTGTCTTTTGCAGAAGTGGTGAAAAGATTAAATGACCGACTTCGATCGATCCCGTTGGCGGGTCGATCCGAAGGTAGCTCGCCATTCCGACTGGTGTTAGGTTCGATCGATCTACTATTGCGTAAAAAAGCGGATCGTCACCGAGACAGTCCCGATCCATCCAGGCAGCGTAACTCGCAAAATCTTCAAAAGGCCCGTAAGGCAGGTAGGTCCACATGCGCCTCTCCTCATCCAAAGCGTTTGCTTTGTATAGAGCGAGAGCATGCCGGCGCGAATCCAACGGCTCGAGCGCACAAAATCGGCCGGTCATCAGTTCGCGCTGCGGCGGTTGCGGCGGCTTCCAGTTCGGCAATGGAAGGCCAATCGGCTGGCCAAGGTGGTTTAGAACCGATCTCTGAATATTTTCCATTCGTTTCCGTAAATTAAATCAAATCCTCGACTTCCGTATAAATAAACGTGGCGCCGCCCGTCGCGAAATTAGCGAGATCGGCAACGGCCGCCTCTCCTTCCGGCGAAGCAAGGATTTTATCAAAAGCTTCGCGGCTTTCCGCATAGAGATCTGCTATGAAATACCAGGACGACGGCGACCCGTCGGCGTTTCCGCGCACCTTGCCTATAGTCCATCTTTTCAGCCCCTTGATTCGTTTGGCGATGGGAATGTGTGTCTCATAGTTCTCCCATGAAGCAAGCTATTTTACAGTCCCGGCCTCTTCGCGGGTGGCACGTAATTCTTGTGCCAATATAAACTCCAAAGCCGCTCGAGCTTCACGGTTTCCGCATGGCCATCATAGAAAGCCATGTTGATTGCGCCCGGTAGTTTTACGTTCGGATTGAAATTTGTTGAAAAGTTGGATCGACGAAATCCGTGGCGGGGAATGGTAAAGTTACTCATTCCAAAGGGCGTTCCGTTCGCTCCGGGATAATTGCCATAAACAAGATTGGCGGCGGGAAGATCCGTTTCCAGGTCAAAAAACGTTCGTTTTTTTCTAGTAGAGCTTTGTGTTTTTTATACGCTGGTATATCGGTCCCGATTCTGTTTCAATCCCGAATAAACAGGGACTTAGGGAATTTCAAATATGCGCGCGCCGCGACATAGGCTTCGGAGCCATCCGCAGCAGGGAGCACGAGCCTTTACGCTCATTGAATTGCTCGTCGTGATCGCAATCATTGCGATCCTGGCGAGTCTCTTACTACCTTCGGTTCGACGCGCCAAAGAGAAGGCGCGGAGTATTAAATGCCTAAGCAATCAACGTCAATCGAACGTAAGCTACAAAATCTCCGTGGATAACAACGCCAACGGACATCTGTATGATGACGCAGCGGCGAATTGGTACATCGAGGAGTTAGCCAAACCCGAATCCACCTGGATCTGTCCGGATGCACCCTATAAGAAGAATTCCAGACCGGCGGGAGACTACACCGACGACCTTCGTTTGGGAACGGTCGATTCAGCCTGGTCCCAATTTTGGGAAAGTGTCATTCATGGTAATGAGCTTATTGACATTAATATCAGTTATGAGGATCGCTACGTGGATCCTGATCCGGAAAACCTTCACACCAAAGCGAAGCCGAAATTTCGGCAGAGTAGTTACGCCGTCAACGATTGGCTGCATCTCCCACCGAAGCCCGTAAATTCTATGTGGCCATATCCTTCTCCGGCAGTTTCGGCTGGGTTGTTTGTGAATGAGGGCAATATTGAACAACCATCGCTAACGCCTACAATCGCGGACGGCGTGAATTGGGAAGTGATGCCACTTGCCAGTGACAGACCAGTCCCAAATCT
>JAQGOX010000153.1 GCA_028293365.1 Verrucomicrobiales bacterium
TTCGGCGGACGGGCGACCATGGTTTCTCTTTTTCTTGACATACATAGCCAAGCAATGTATAGCTTAAAAAGATTTTATGCTACCGAAAGAACTGATCGCCGCCTCGACCGAACCGTTGATCCTGTCTTTGCTCTCCAAAGGTGAAAGCTACGGCTACGCCCTCATTCAGGAGGTAAAACGGTTATCGGGCGACAAAATCGAATGGACAGACGGAATGCTCTATCCGGTGTTGCATCGCATGGAAGACAACGGTTGGATCAAGTCGCGCTGGGTCGAAATTGAGAACGGGCGCAAGCGCAAATATTACTCGATTGAGAAGAACGGCAAACAGGCGCTTAAGGAGAAACGAGAACATTGGAGCATGATTTCTTCAGTCCTGAGCGGTCTTTGGAAGGAACAACATGTTTAACCTGGAAAAAGCACTGATGGAATGGCGGCAGCAAATGATCGCTGCCGGTGTGAAGAGTCCGGAAACTCTGAACGAACTGGAAATCCATCTGCGCGATGATGTGGAACAACCGATTCGATCCGGCCTGAATGCACAACAGGCTTTCAATTTTGCAGTTCAGCGAATGGGACAGATCGAGACGCTGAATTCCGAATTCAGGAAACTTGGAGGGACAAAGTGGCGACTCCTCAGGAGAATCAAATCAAAAGTGTTTGGCAGGAGGGAAACTCGATTTCCATCTCTCTCTAAATTTAACTCGAACGCGCTTCAGACTTTGGAATTTGCCAGGCGAGAACCGCCCTTGTTCGGACACGATTTTATCGGCACGGAACATGTATTACTCGGAATACTCAAACTGGAAAATGGATTAGTTTCGAAGGTCCTGCGAAGGCTCGGAGTGGATCGCGAGATGATCAAATTGGAAATCGCCGAAGTCGTTGGATCAAGTGCGAGGCCCATAGCCACCGCGCCGATTCCCTTCACTCCGCGCGCTCGAAAAGCCCTGGATCTCGCGGCTGGCGAAGCGAAAAAACTGAAGCAATCGGAGATTGGCCCCGAGCATATTTTTCTCGGTTTGCTCCGTGAAGGGAGCGGAGTCGCGGCGCTGGTTTTGAAGAAGCTCGGGATGGAGGTTGAAAGGACGCGCGCCGAAATTATTAAGGAGTCGGGATCGCAGTAGAATTGGCGGGCGAAGCCTGGTTTGTGACCGGGAGTCTTTCGCTTTCCCATCTGCCCAAACGGCGCCGAATTTAAACTGGTTTATAATCGGTGCTTGTAATACGCTCGGTCGTTCTGTTGGCGCCACTTGGGGAAATATGAAATTGCCTGGGATTTCAAACCGTTATCGCTCGTTGGTCAAACTTGCGCTGGGCTTCACTTTGGTTGAGTTGCTGGTGGTCATCGCTATTATCGCCATCCTCGCGGGAATGTTACTCCCGGCTCTTTCTCGAGCCAAAGCCAAGGCCCTGACCACTACTTGTATCAACAACCAGCACCAAATCGGGATTGGCTGTCAATTATACACGGATGATTACAACGACAATTATCCCACCTGCACCGGGTGGAATTCCTATGGAGGAGCCAAAGGGAAAGTCGACGATCATCATGGCGGTGCGACTGCAGCGACGAACCGCCCGGTCAATCGCTACGTGAGCGGAACCAATAGCTGGCGCTGCCCGGCGGATCACGGCGACTTTTTTTACACCAATAAAACCGCTTTTGAAGCGTTCGGAAACAGCTATCGAACTCAATTCGCCGTGAACTCCTTTCGGACGCGTCATGTGATGGGCGACAGCCGTGGCGTGCCTGGCACACAAGAGGCGATGCCCATCAAGACGAGTCTCGTTACCCAAAGCCCGGTGAACAAGATTATCCAGGGAGATTCTCCCTGGCACGGAAACCGGGAACCATCCGATCCGCGAAGCGCCTGGCACAATGTTCGCGGCACGCGCGGCCATGTGATGCTTTACGGCGATTCCCACGCCCAATTCTACAGATTCCCGAAGGAGATGGAGGATCCAATCCTCGACACCCTCTTCGTCGCAGACAACGATACGAAAAACCCCCTCGGCCCACACTCCGGGTTCTATTGGTGGTGAGATTCTTTATGATGATGTCCTGTCGTGGACACTCACGACGTGGGAGTGGCAAGAGCAAGATTAGCTGCAGTTTTTGGCAGAATTTAAGAAAGCATCGCGCAGAACCGTTGAGGCGCCGAGAGAATGGGAAACGGAAGGGTTTTTACAGCAACAATCTGGGACAACTGAGGTCGTAGGAGGGGTTTTTTGGATTGGATCTAGAAAAACTTTTCCAGAATTACAAGCAGGCGGTGTGTGCTTCGATCATAACGTGGGCGATTCCTACTTCGTAATGTATTCAACCGGGCGCCAAAGATTTGATTCCGTTGGAGGTGCGATGGCGAGTTCGGAAGCTTTTAAAGTGTTTGGTAATTCTGGGAAATAAATGAGCCTCGTCACCTCGGCTGCTACATTTTAATACTGTGCCGGGTCTTTTGATGGTCGATCTGTGCTTGCCGGAGCGTTCCCGAGCTTTCCGGAGTTCAACTGATTGCCCGCGCCCGTGAAAAAGCAGCTTGGGCGAAAGTTCCGATCGTCGCTGTTTCGGATCAGTTTAATTATGATTTTCCGGATCAATGTTACGAAGCCGGGTCGAATCTTTTCTTCGTCAAGCCGACTACCCGGGCAGGATGGGCCGATCTGGTCTTCAAGCTCTTCGATTATTTTTCTCCCGGTGCGGATCGACGTATTGTTTAAGAAGAAATGAATTCAGGCTCAGGCGGAAACAGGTCCTCCATTCGTTTCGCGGTCCCAAATTTCCCGTGCGCGTTTCCAGAACCAGACCGCAAGAAGCATCATTGCGGCTCCGCTGGTGTCGATTAGCACGTCATAAAAAGAGGGTGTGCGGGAAGCGACAAATAATTGGTGAAATTCGTCGGTGGACGCATAAAACATGGCGAACCCGACGATCCAGAAGAATTCCTTCCAGACCCAGAGGTGAGTCGTCGAGGTGGTGGAACGTCTGGCTCTCCAAACCAACAACGCGAGGATTCCATATTCGAGCCCGTGAGCCAGTTTCCGGAGTAAGTGATCGATGGTGTGGATTCGGTGCGGGGAAACGTCCAGGTGAAGAAATGCAAGCGTTGCCCGAATGATGGTTTTGCTGTGCTCAGATGTGCCCAAACTGGTGGAAGCCATGAAAATCACGAGCATCCACACTAAAACCGGCCGGCAATGCTTTAAAACATTCAGTATTGATGCTGGATCCTGGTTTGAACTCTTTGTTTCTGTCATTTCTCGAAGCAGCCCAACAAACACTCGATTTGGCGCTTTGTAAAGGTTCGGAGACCGTCACTATTTCCGCTGGCAGGTCAATCGACCGGGTCTGGATGGTGCTTAATCTGGTGGAAGGTCGATAAGGCTTTGCGCACGGGCGGCAGCTTCAGCAGCTTTCTTTTGTTTGTCCCAGCTTTTGGAAATCAGAATGCAAATCTCCATTAGGATT
>JAQGOX010000158.1 GCA_028293365.1 Verrucomicrobiales bacterium
AGTTGGTATATTTATAATACAAACAAAAGCGGCGCTGGCTTCGTGGGTCCCGATCAACTGGCCGAAATGTTTCAGTTTGAGTCCAATCGGGTCGCGATTCAAAACCACAGTTGGGTAATCAATAATACACTCCGCACGGTAGGACCGAGCCCCCAGGAACATGCTGCCATTTCGAATGCCATTACGTTTGGAAGAGGGGGAAAAGGGGTAATTATAGTTCGAGCTGCGGGCAATGATCGTTTCGATGTTCGCAACGTAAATGACGATGCCTACAGCTCCGATCCCCGAGTGATCACAGTGGCGGCAATCGGATCCGCCGGTAAAGTGGCAAATTACAGCAATCCGGGTGCACCGATTTTGGTCTCGGCGCCTTCCGGAGGCAATGATCCCACATATCAAGAGCTGATTTCAACCGACCGATCCGGTCCGGAAGCTGGCTTTAACAACACCGTTATCTTTCCCGGCACCGACTTATCCGACTATGTTTTCACCGGTGCGTTCACCGGGACTTCGGCAGCGGCGCCCGAGATTTCAGGTCTGGTTGCGTTATTGCTTTCAGTGAATCCAGAACTCACATACCGCGACGTACAACAGATTCTAGTGAATTCTTCCAAACAATGGGATACCTCCGATCCGGATCTTGTTCGGAATGGCGCAGGTTACCTGGTAGGGCACAATACCGGGTTTGGCATGCCCGATGCGGCGTGGGCCGTTCGCATAGCACAACATTGGAGCAATCGCCCACCGCTCACAAGTATCACTGCGACTTCCGCCGAATCACGCGCTATTGCGACGAATGGTCTGACGCTATTGGTTACCGCTCCCGCCGGTGCGTCACTACCGTCGAATCTTGCAGCAATTCCGTCGATTCCCAGTTTGGGCATTCATGCTGACAAAGATACTTTGTCCCTTCCGTTGGTCGATGTCGGTCTCGCCACGAATGAAATCACTATTGATTTGCATGGTAAAGCCGCTCTAATCCAACGGGGAATCAACCCATTTTCGGAAAAGATTCAGCGCGCCGCGCAAGCCGGAGCGGCGGTCGCAATCATCTATAATAATACGGGTCAGACTACGCTGTTGCTCATGCCCGGAACCGACACTGCCCCGATACCCGCAGTCTTCATTTCCCAGATTCATGGAGAAGGGCTACGGGATTTCATCAAGGCCAACCCTGGACCGACTGGTCTGCTGCACCTCGATAAAACGGTGTATTCTTTTGACGTGACCGAAACGCTCCAATGCGAGCACGTCGGCGTCTCGTTTCAAATTGATCATCCTGTTCGAGCGGATCTCCGCATCACTTTAGTTTCGCCGAGCGGCACCCGCAGCATCCTGCAAACGATGAATATTGACCAAACTCCTTTTCCAGAAAATGGCTGGACCTATTTTTCCACTCACCATTTTTATGAATCGAGCGCTGGAACCTGGCGGGTTGAGATCAGCGATGAAGGGCGTGAAAAGCCGGGCCTCGTAAAACAAGTAAGCCTGATGATTAATGGTGTGCCCATTGTCGATACTGATCACGACGGACTCGACGATAACTGGGAACGAGCGAATTTTGGAAATCTTTCGCAAGGTGCCGCGGATGATCCGGATCTGGATGGCTATCGCAACGTCCGAGAGGAACTGCTGGGAACCAATCCGACCGTGGATGAAACTCCGTTCCAGCTCGATATGTCACGCTGGAATGAAAGCATCGTTCGCTTAAGCTGGTTGAGCAGCACTGTGCATAGATACGATATCATGGGTACTTCCGAGCTTGGGAAGCCCATGACGCTTTTGACAAACCTTTCGGGCGAATTTCCCGAAACGGAATTCTATCTGCCAAACACGGCCCCCGCGTCGCGCTTTTTTCAGGTTATCCGAAAATAATCAGATCGACCAGCCATTGCGAAAGGTGGGATGTATAAAGGGATCCGCTTCGGGCACTCCTTTTGCTTTCATGCCTTTGGCATCCCACTCAATTGATTTTCCGGTCCGCAAAGCGAGTTGACCCACCAGGAGGGCTTCAGTGAGTACCGAGGCGTAGGAGAAAGGTGATTGCGTCGTGGGGCCACCCTTGCATGCCTGGATAAACTCATAGTGATGTTCCTTCGTGCGCGGCAGCGTCGGCGCGGGAGGAACGAAATTCACGAATTGCTTTTTCGGCAGCAACATGAACATATCAGCGTCGGTTTCTCCGCCATGCCAGGTACGGGTGTATAGAGTGCCTTTGCTTCCGATCACAAGTGATCCGTTCGATTCGATCTTCTCGCCGTGGAACAGGTCCGCTGGGGGAAGCTTCGCCCCATCGTAAAAAAACATTTTGACGGGGCCGCGTTTACCTTTAGCCGGAAAATTAAGTTGAGTCTTGCTCCAGAGTGGCGGGCAGTCGTTGGCCTTTTTGTCGGAATCAATGACCGAGGCGGAGGTGGGCAATCCCAGGTCCAGAGCCCAGAACGCGGTATCCAGATTGTGAACTCCCATGTCCCCAATAGCGCCCGTGCCAAAATCCCAACGTCCGCGCCATTTAAAAGGAACGTAGATCGGGTGATAAGGGCGGTAGGGAGCGGGTCCAAGCCAGAGATCCCAGTCCAATGTTTCGGGAACGGGAGGAGTATCGGTCGGGCGCTCTTCGCCCTGCGGCCACCAACCAGCGGGACGGTCGGTCCAGACATGCAATTCGCTAACATCGCCGATAGCCCCGGAGCGGATGACCTCAACAGCCCGGCGGGTGCCTTCCATCGCATGGCCCTGTGTTCCCATCTGGGTGACTGCGCCAGTTTCTGCGGCGACTTCACGCATGCGGCGGACTTCCCAAATCGAATGGGCGAGTGGTTTCTCGCAATAGACATGCTTGCCGGCTCGCAACGCTGTGATCGCCGCAATCGCGTGGATATGATCTGGTGTACTGACGACCAGGGCATCGAGTGACTTCTCAGTGTCGAGCATCTTGCGATAATCCCGGTAGCGTTTTGCATTCGGATGATTGGCGAACGACTGCGCGGCGTTTTTGTCATCCACATCACAGAGAGCAACGATGTTTTCGCTGGTCATCTCCTTGATGTTTTCCATGGCGCGCCCTCCTGCCCCAATAAATCCGATATTCAACTTGTTGTTCGGAGAGGCGATGCGCGCTTTCGTTACCGCTCTAATTGCAAAAGGTGAAGCCAGCGCGGCGGCGCCCAGCGCTGACGACCAAAGAAATTTCCGCCGGGTGATGGAATGTGGTCGAGAGGCGCTTTTTTCTTTCATAGTTAACTCTCCAATGAATTAAGGTCGCACTCTGCCGCAGCCGCCTCATCGCACAAACATGCGACATTTGGATGCAACCAGAGAAACGAAGCCGGATGTTGCGTGTAAACTTTACGTTCTTCAATAAGCCGCCGGAGCTGCTTCGCTTTCGCCGCCCCATTGACCAACAAGAGAATCTGTTTCGAAGCGAAAATTTCAGCGAGGCCGAGCCCCATCCCATAGGTGGCTGGCTTGCGGGCGATCGCCAGCATGGGATGACTGCGGCTTTCTTCGCTTAAGATCGCCTTGTGACTGAACGGCGGGAGGAAATCGGCCGGTTCATTCAGGGCCAAGTGGCCGTTGAGACCAAGCCCGAGAATGCAAATGTCGCTCGGTCCGTTTTGATAAAGCCATTGTGAAACCCGACGACATTCCCCGACTGGATCGGGTGGATTTGGGCGAAATCCGAAATACCGATCATGGTCAATCTGCAACGGGGCCAGCAAATGCTCCTGCAGATAGGCTTCACAACTCCCCGGATCATCGGCATCCAGCCCACCCCATTCATCCAGTTTGTGCACGCGCAGACCTCGAAACAACGCAGGATCTTTTTGATGATCCCCGGCCAGGAATTCGTAGGTGCGTGTCGGCGACCCACCGGTGGCGGTGACGATCATGAGATCCTGCTTTTGGCGGAGGCCGGAAGTCACGCGACTGGCTGCGGCGCGCGCAAGTTCGTCCCCCGTGCGAAAAACCGTAATGGTGAAACCACCGCGAGTGGCAGTGCGAGGGCTGGC
>JAQGOX010000182.1 GCA_028293365.1 Verrucomicrobiales bacterium
CATCCGTTGAACCCCCATCCATGACAAGGCATTCCAGGTTGCGATACGACTGGTCAAGAATGCTGCGAAGGCAGCGCTCGAGAAAATGAGCACGGTTGAAGGTCGGAACGAGAATCGAGACCAGGGGCTGTGAGCGCTGAGGATCCACTGCCAGTGCGGTTTGAATCATTATAGTTTCTTCGCAGCCGCCGGTGCTTGCCTGGAGCGCGATCCCCAAATTGAGGCTGCTCCGAAAACAAAGCTGAGTCCGATGGCGGCAAGACTGGCATAAAGGCCCTTTGCATCGGTCCGATAATTGAATTCGATCAAGTGGTTTCCTGGTGGAACAGAAACACCGCGCATAATAAAATTGCAACGGAGGAGTGGCTGAGTTTTGCCGTCAACACTTACAGTCCAGTCGGGAGCAAATCGGTCGTTCAATAGAAGTACGGCAGGAGCGCTTGCTTGAACGGTGAGTTGTACGCGCTTCGGAGCGTAGTTGGTGATCTCAACCTTTCCGGCCTGCACGTTCGTCGAACCAGCCGATGCGTCGCCGAATGCCGCGTTGAGGACAAGTACAGTTTGTTGCGGGTTAAAGTTCGGATCAGCCAGCGCCTTTAGCGTTTGTTCCTCACTTGTAACGTTACGCCAGTCGGTATACAATTTCGCCCGCGGCAATGCGTCAGCAAACTCTGCCACAGCATAGTGTCCGTCCGGTTTTATTTCAGTAGTTATGTCCTCCCACTTAATTCCGCCCGGAGATGCGACGGCGTTGCTTTTGGGGACGAAGTCAAATGAAGCATGAATTCGAAACCGGCGCATCAGGGGATCTCCCAATCTATTCAGTATTTCAATACGGCCTTTATCTCCAATTTGATATTGAGTACCTGTCAATTGCCAAAGGCGCACGATTGGAAACAAGTTGGTATCACTGGCAGGCACAAAATTCCGCAAAAACGTTGAATCCATTTCTGGAGCACGGGGCATCTGGATTATATCTATCGATTGTATAGTATAATATTGAAAAAGGTGCTGCAACCACCATCCGTAATAAATTGTTCCCGAAACGTTTGGGTCGCTTATCAAGCTCGGTTCAGGCTGCAAAGGGATGAATCGCCCTGTAACGCGATGTTCGAAGGGCTTTTCGCGAAGTAAATCCAGAACAGAATTCCTTGCGTACTTTTCGTGATAGTTATAATAAACAATCCAAGGTTTATCGGCACGGCTTAAGTCACAAACCAGCACGATTCCCAACAAAAGACTCGCCCATCTCAACCGTGGTCCAGAAAAAGTTCTACCTAGAATGAGCGAAACCAGCACTACCGATAAACTGAGGAACAATAAAAACCATCCAAGTTCCCCAATGACGAAATGGAAAATTTGCGAAGCTGACTCATTGGGGAAACCAATACTGCTCAAATGCCGCTCCATTTCAGACCGAGAGGAAATGAAAATGAGTGTTCCGAGCGCACTGATTCCGAGAAGCGCCACCGAAAAAATCACCCATCTACGATCCTCCTTGTGTGCTTTCGGCCACCAAGACTTAAACTGGCTCAACATTGAGGTGTTACCCGCGCTCCTTTTTTCAAGCGAAAGTCGGTGGAGTCCTTCGAGTCCATACCCGAATAGAACTACTATCGCTATGCTAAACGGGTGCATGAATTTAATTGGATTTCGTATTGTAGAGAAATATGGGAGCTGATAAACGATACGATAAAATGGGGTATGCCATCCGAAGGCCAGGACGAGTGAAATCAATGCCATAGCGCTCCAAAACCAAATGAATCTGCGGTCGGAATCAGTGAAAATCGCCGGAGAAGTTTTGAGGGATTTAAAGAATGCCCATGCCGCGATAAAACCAACTAGAATCCCGGCATAGACTCCAGTGCCTGAATGACGCGCCTGACCTTGGTGATGTTGTTCCCATCCTTGTTGTTGCCCGACTGCACCCCAATAGTTGCCACCGTCGGGTGTGTCCATCCTGTAACCGAAGACACCAGGGATAATGACTCGAAGCGCCTCAATTCGAGGTAGACTCCATAGGGTTGCTTCATTCCATCGCTGTTCTTTTGATTCCGTATCCTGCTGCGTACCAACAATCCCTTTGATCTGAGTTCCAATCAGCGTGGATAGGGCAGAAGCAGCCAATAGAGCCGCAAAAACTGCCACTAGCGCGAGTCGGAAAGCGCCTTTTGTCGCTGTTTTCGGGCCGGATTTGTGGTCAATCCAGGCTTGGAAGAGAACAAATGCGGCAACATAAAGGCTGAGAATCGCCCCAACGTCATACCCTTCCATGACTCCCATACCTACACAGGCGCCGGCCAAACAATATCTCATCCAAGTGCGCTTTCTATAATCGGAAGCAATCATTCCCATGGCCGCAAAAGATGCGGCAATGGCTACGGTAATGGGTGCCAGGCCCCAGCAACCCATCGAAAATGGGTCGGTATTCAAAGCTCCCGCCAGTCCAGCAAGAACTGATGTGGAGGTGCTGAAGCCCAACTGACGGAAGAAGAACCAAACGCAAAAACCGAGCAGAAAAAGCGTGAAAGGAACGAAAAATTTTGCGTAGTTTAAAGCTCCGCAGAGCAGGTAAAAAGTGTACGTTACATTCGGCAGCGCGCTCGGTCGTTCTAAACCAATCCAGTTAAGAGGTTCCCACGCACCGGAAAAGTTTTGAATAGCGGTTGATTCCTGCGAACGCAAAGCTCCTAATGGAGCATCGTTGGCAAAAAGAACGGAAGCGGGATCAAAGCTTTTAAAAAAAAGGAAGCCCAAAGTCAAAAGCAGAAAAATCAAAATCCATCCTTAACTGCGCAGCAAAGACCCCTCTTTCGCTTCACTGCTTGAATTCGGTGGAACACTTTCGGTTTTGATCATACAATTGGAAAACTTTAAAGCACAGGCAGTTGCAATCCAATCAAATTTCGAGTAAAATATCCCACCTGACTTACGCTTCTGCGAGAGCCCTTCCGTTGATGGACTTGAAAAACATTGCCCGGATCTAAGTGACATTGACTCGGCTTGATAACAGGCTATAGTGATAACGCGCAACGAACTATTCATGACAAAAAAACTATATATTCTTCTTTCGCTAACCTTCATGATCGCTACGGTTCAGCGCGGTTTTGCGGGAACTGCAAAAGCTGTAGCTTTTGTAGCAAATGGATTTGTAATCGCCGCGACGGTCGTGGATGGAGGATCCGGATATCGAACCGCACCTCCAGTACAGTTTGCTGGGGGAGGTGGATCTGGCGCGAGCGCCCATACGCAGATTTCCTCGCAGGGCGTCGTGACTAATATCGTAATGGGAAGTGCAGGAACCGGCTATTCGTCCACTCCAGAGGTCGTAATCGATCCTCCGGACACACTGAATATTAAATCGATTTACCTTGCGCCTGTTCTTATAATTACAAATGCGATGGATCTGGCCGTGGATATTCAGTATTCCGAAAACCTTGAAGGCACCAACTGGATAACATTAACGAATATCCTGGTGAAAGCCGACCCTTTTATTTTCGTGGACTTGAGCGGAGCGACTAATTCAAAGCATTTTTATCGAGCCCAAAAGGGGCTGCCTCAGGGGACGCCCATCGCGGATATGGTCGTTATTCCAAAAGGCCACTTCATAATGGGAAGTCCTAGTAATGAACCGGGGCATAATCCCAATGAGGAACCGCTGACTGCGGTTACAATCAGCAAAGATTTTTATATGGGAAAATACGAGGTTACACGTGCCTTGTACACATCGGTGATGCAAGCAAACCCTTCCCAATC
>JAQGOX010000201.1 GCA_028293365.1 Verrucomicrobiales bacterium
GTCCGCGACTTAAAGGTCGACCAGGCAGGCATGCACCTGACATTCACCCAACCCCTCGATCCCAAAGAAGCGGCCGACGCGCAAAATTATTCCGCCCAACGCTGGAATTACGAACGAGCCGAACACTACGGCTCACCCGAATTCCTGCCCGGGAATCCCAAAAAACAGGGCCACGAAACGCTGGAGATCGCCGCGGCGAAATTGTCCAACGATGGCAAGACCGTGACCCTGGAAATCAAAGACTTGAAGCCAGTCATGCAAATGCTGGTAAAATTCACGGTCAAAGCCAAAGATGGAACCGAAATCGAGCAACAGGTAATGAACTCAATCCACGAAGTCCCGTTCCCTCAAGTCGAATCGAAGTGATTCGGTTTGCTCCGTCGAAAGATCCCATGGAGCGCGGCGAGCGACCGTTTTGTTCACGGCGCTTACGGATTTATTGAATGAGACAAAAAGATAAAAAATGAAGAGCTACACCCCTGCTGTTGAACCGGACCCGGAAACGGGATTGTTCGTGGGCTACGTACCCGGTTTTCGAGGGGCGCACTCGCAAGCGGAATCGTTAGACGAACTCCAGGCCAATCTTCGGGAAGTGGTTTGCATGCTGCTGGAAGACGGAGAGCCGAAGTTGGACGCTGAATTCGTGGGGCCACAAAGTATTGCAGCAGGCTAAGTATGGGCTCTATTCCGGTCTTTAAACCTGCCGATTATTCACCATCAAATTACAGCGCGGAACCGCATCGAATACTTCACCATTGGACACCCGAGGTGATTGATTCCAATTCGGCGTAATCTCCATTTAATCTATTGCGCCTCACGATCAGGTCGGTAAAATTCTACTGTGACAGATGTTTTCACCGTCGCAAAACGCTCATCGGTTATGTCAGCGATACGCTCAAAAGGCAATCGCGATACTGAGATTTGCGTCAGAAACATATTCAGGAAGCATCGCGTAAGCGGTTGGCGACGACAATTCCCCCTTGCTGGTAAACCGGACTTTGCCTTTCCGCGTCACCGATTGGCTCTTTTTATTGATGGTTGCTTCTGGCACGGATGTCCCCGGCATGGCCGCACCCCGGGGAGTAACCAAGAATACTGGATATCGAAGTTGGCCAGAAATCGCCAGCGAGATCTTGAAGTTGTAAAAGAATTGCGAAAATCGGGTTGGAAAGTCTTGCGCATCTGGGAACATGATTTACGCCATCCGGAAGCTTTAATTCGCCGCGTTCAACGACATCTCGGCACTAACAAATCTAAACACACTCTTTGAATCTTACTGCAGTTGAATTTTGCGCAGGCGGCGGCGGACAAGCCTTGGGCCTTGAAATGGCCGGGTTTGATTGTGTCGGTGCTGTTGAGGTAGACGCGCAGCCCTGTGAAACTCTGCGACATAACCGGCCTAAGTGGAACGTCGTGCAATCTGATATCCGGGAAGTCTCGGGCCGGGAGTTTCAAGGAGTTGATCTGGTAGCTGCGGGTGTACCATGCCCGCCTTTTTCGATTGCGGGAAAGCAACTGGGCAAAGGAGATGACCGGGATCTTTTTCCCGAGGCTCTTCGACTTATTTCTGAAATAAAGCCGAATGCCGTCCTTCTTGAAAATGTTCCTGGCTTCGCCGCTGCCAAATTTAAAAGCTATCGCCAGGAACTATTCTCTAAGTTACATCGATTCGGATATCACGTCGAAGCCGACGTTTTGAACGCTTCGAGTTTTGGTGTTCCGCAACTTCGGCCACGTTTCGTTCTTATTGCTCTAAAGCATCGTTTTGCAAAGTTTTTCCGATGGCCTGAACCATTGGATCGTGTTGTTAATGTCGGTTCAGTTTTGGTTGACCTCATGGCTGCAAACGGTTGGCCTGGCGCAGAGGCATGGGCTGCAAGAGCCATGGGAATCGCCCCTACTGTCGTTGGTGGTTCTAAAAAACATGGAGGGCCCGATTTGGGTCCTACACGGGCGCGAGCGCAATGGAAACTGCTGGCCGTCGACGGTCTGGGGATCGCCGATCACGCGCCGAATGAAGCTTTTCCTTTGGAGACTCTGCCACGCTTGACGGTTCGAATGGTTGCAAGAGTGCAAAGCTTTCCGGATAATTGGGTGATTACGGGCCGTAAGACGGCAGCATACCGGCAGGTGGGAAACGCCTTTCCCCCACTGGTAGCCCGAGCTGTAGGCATTTCGATAAGTGCAGCATTGCGCGAAATGGAAACCAGGATGCCCGCTGTGCCTCTAAATGAATCGATGGTGCTCTTTGAAAAGCCACCACTGAAACGCAAATGGAAAAGAAGACAGGTTCCGAACAATTGAGCATTGATTTCCTGGGGGCAAACGTTGGAGGTGCAGTCGAGAATGGGGAGATTTAAAAAGCCGTGAGGCGTTTTAGAGTTAGTCCGGAGGTTCCGAGAACTACGCCCCAAGGAAAGCTATTAGATCCATCCAAAGGTCGTGCTGAACTAAACTTCGTCTCCGAAAGCTGGTCTGCAATCGGGCGCTTTGCAGGCGTAACTCGATAGGCTTGCTGTCCTGAAAACTCCTCCCTTCATAAGGCGACTCATTTAAGGCCGTGGACATACTATAGTCTGTGGACGTTTTGTGAGCCTGCTGGCAAAAGGAGTATCACGTGCCTTTCTCATCTTTGACAAAACGCTTCGGTCTCGTCGTCCGGCGCAAGAGGATAGCCGCCCATTTGACTCAAGAGCGGCTTGCAGAACTCGCGCACATCCATCCCACGTACCTAGGGATGGTCGAGCGAGGAATGCGAAATCCCACCATAGAAATCTCGGAGCAGATATCGAAGGCTTTAAAAATGAACCTTTCGAGCCTAATTGCAACGGCCGAAAAATATCGTGAAGTGGCCCCCTCGATTAAGATTCCGCGAATCGGTACGAAGCGGCCATCCGTCAAATGAACGCGTCCGAAAGAACCGATCTCGAACTCTTACGAGTTGCGTCGGAGCTTCGAAGAATCGATCCAGACGGTTTTAGAACGGCGACTGTACTTCGCGAGACAATCGATCAGCTTTACGATGGGCAAAGGACTGGCCGCTATCGTTGGGACCAGCTTTTCAAAACCGAAAAGACTCATTGCGGAACCCTTGTCGAAATCAATTTGGTTCGTGAATTCAAGTTTCAGGATGGCTCGTTGCTGGATTACCAAATTGCAGGCATAGAAGTTGACTGCAAATACTCTCAGAAGGTCGGTGGTTGGATGATTCCTCCGGAGGCTGTGGGACATCTTTGTTTAGTCATTTCGGCAGAAGACAGCGGAACCCCGAACTGGAG
>JAQGOX010000231.1 GCA_028293365.1 Verrucomicrobiales bacterium
CTCCATCCAGTACCATGATGCGGACTGGTTCGGAGCGTCCTTCCAAGCCTTGCAGGTCCGAAGCTTTCGCCGTGGTGGTGTGCGCTCCGACCGTCGCATTGCTCCAGGTCATCGAAATCCTGGGCAATTTTGTGCTGCTCAGAAGAGTTCCGTCCGCAAGAATATCCAATCGAGTGATGTTTCCGCCGGTGTTTGCCGAGCCATCCGGATCAGTCGCCGAAGCGGCTATTTCCATCGGCTGGCCGAGCCGGAAAACCGATCCATCGGCTGGAGTTGTTATCACCACCCGGGGACCGCCCGACACAGAACTATCTTTAATCGTTGCGCGCGCAGATGCTGGGTCCGCGATCAGGTAGCAGCTCGGCAGCGGCGGAAAAATAGCGGGGCAGATCGGCGGTTGCAGTTGGATCACCACGCTTTCTTCGCCTTCAATCGCCTTGTCAGCTATGGGCTTGATGACGATCTCTGCCAACATCGTTCCGCCCGGGAGCTCGACATGACCGCTCAATTCCGAGTAATCAACTCCATTCACCGCGGTGCCAGAAAGGGTGTATTGCGCGACCACGGCCACGTCATTCGGCCCGCCCACACGTTTGACGACAAATACAGCGGGGTCCACCACTCCGTTAATGCCTGATTCAGATGCGCTGGCGTCCCGGGCCTCAATGGCGAGGACGACCTGCCGTGATGGTGGCGCAGTATCGTTATCAAGGATCGTGATGCTCGCCGTTCGGTGCTCGGGGTCTATCTGGTAATTCGTTGGGTCCTTGTAATAAACTCCGGGCGTGGGGCGCGTCAGTGTAAACGTCACGCTCTCGTCACCCTCAGGCAAAGTGTCGTCGATCGCACTAACCTTTACGAATGCCGAGGATTCGCCCGCACCCATCAGGACCGTTGGCGAAATGGCTTTGTAATCCACACCTGCCGTTGCCGTGCCGCCCAATTCGAAAAAAACCAGCAACGATTCCGCGGTCGATCCGGTTCGACTGATCTCGACAGACCCCGGCGCAAAATCAGCGTTCGGCCATGGCTCCAGGGTTGGAGAAGGCACGAAACGGATTGAGACAACTGGCGTTTCATCACCCCCGGCAACCGTGATCTCGACCGGAGCCGAAACAACCTTCAGGCCCGACGAGTCGAACGCTCTCGCCGTCAAAGAATGCTTTCCTACCGCCGCCCCTTTCCAATCAAAGCTATGATAGATTGGCGTTCCCGGGTCCGGAGCGCGAAAGAATGCAATTTCCGATACTCCGATCTGCTGTTCGAAATCATAAAATTCAACCCTCGCAATATAGCCGCGCGGGTCTATCGCCGTGGCGTTAATTGTAATCGTGATGCCAAACGGAAAATTCTCGCCCGCCTGCGGCGACGTGATTACGAGGGTCGCGTGGTCGACATTGTCCGGATCATGGATGATCACCTTCGCAGCGCTCTTGTCCGGATTGACGCTATAGGCCGGAGGCAATGGGTTGGCGAGGGGCGGATAGGTCAACGTCGCGATGATCGATTCATCCGCTTCCAGCAGATCATCATCCAGTGCGTTAACTTGGAGTGCCACGGAGGTATCTCCGGCCGGAAATAGTACCCTGCCTGGAAGTGCCGTATAATCTTTATCCGGTGTTGCGGTTCCGCCCACATTCAGAAAAACAGCCAATTCGTCCTTCGCCTCGCCGGTCCGAGTCAAAATAAACTTCCCAGGTATGACACGAATCAGGGGTGAAGGTTCGGAAGTTGCCGGCACGGTTGCCTCAATGCTGACCACGACTGATTTCAAGACATTGATAGCAACAGGATTCGATTCGACACTGCCGCCAAGGGTATTGGTTGCCTTTGCCACAATTTTGTAATCGCCCGCGGCGACATTGGTCCAGTCGAGAAAATGTTCCCGAGGCTTGCCCGGAATTACAGCGTCTTTCGTCCATTGGTCCGAACGTCCTATTGATTGGGCATTGGCAAAAAACTCGACGTGACGGATGTCTCCATCCGGGTCGGTTGCCACCAATCCGATCCTGACTGCGGCCGGAGCGGTGAAAGTGTCACCTGTAACCGGTGTGCGAATGGTCAATGTTGCGATACCATCGTTTGCCTGAGCAAATATTCGGGTGTTTGCGAGCAAGACTGTGAAAAGTAACAGCCAAAGCCGTGCGAAAGGAAGAATGGATTTCATAAGCTGCAGAGGCAATAAAGTACTACAAATTCGCTCGGACACAACCGATTCTTTTTGGTCAGTCGATTGAGCGCATGCGGATCAGAACCGAGGTCTGCGAGAACCTCTAACTGCCTGGTCAATTCAACGAAGGTTGGCGAAAAAAGGAAGACTGGAACTGAGCGAACAGTTCCAGTCTTGTGAAAAAGTTGCTCGGTAGATTACTGACCCTTTTGCCAGGCGTGCTTGTAAGAGTTGAGAGCGCTCTTGTAGTCGCCTGCGGCGCGGTTGTCGTCTCCGGATCGGATGTCGCCCGCTTCTCCATTATTTGCCTTGGCGAGCATGCGCGCGGCGTCGGTCAGGTTGCGGGCGAGGGTGTCGAGGGCGATTTTGTCGCCCCGGGAAATGCCGGCGTCCAGAGCAAGCATGATTTGCTGGACGGCAGTCTCGGTGTGCGCGAAGACACTGGCGCCATTGCCGTTTTTGACGTGGTTCTCATCCAGCCAGTCGCCGCCCAGTGATTTGTCGAGGGCTTTAATAACTTCGTCGATGCGGTTCTTGTTTTTCTTGTCGCCTTGCGCGGCGGCGATGGCCGAGGCTTTGGTGCGGGCATCTTTTTCCAGGTGGCGAGCGGTCTCGCGGACGATCCGGAGGAGGACATGATTGCGGTTCTGCGGCAGAAACGCGCCGTCGCCCGCCCCGAGGTCGTAGGCGGTAAGTTCGAACTCGAGCTCCTGGCCAATGGCGAAAGAGCCGAGGTCAATGTTGATCGGAATAAGAACTTCCTCACCGGGAGCGACCACGATTTTCTTGACGTCTTCCTTGCAGGGCCCGGGAGGGAGCGCTCCGTCGTTGCCGGCAGCGCGGCCTTTACATGCGCCGACGACAAGGAGATTAAGCGGGTGATCACCGTTGTTCACGAGGGGAACATCCCATGAGAACGTTTCGCCCGCGTTGATAATTTCGAGATTGATCTGGCCGCGATCATCGTTCGGATTGGTGTTTTCGTCGGCGCCAACGATGAGGGCTTCGAGGCATGTGTGTGTGCGGTTTTGAAATGCGTAGTCGGTTTCCACGGTAGCGGAACCGCCAGCAGGAATGGTTGTAACGGTGATAGTGTCGATTTCCTGCCAGCCCTGGAAGGTGACGCCCCAGTCATTGAAAGAGATTTTGACCTGAACGTTGCTGGCCGGTGCGTCGCCGGGATTGGCGACAACGACCGCGATATGCGCGGGTTCGCCGACGATTGGGTAGTGTGGCGTAGCGACGATTGTTCCATAATCCCAGCTTATGCTTGGATTCGCGCCAGCGAATGCGGACGACGTCATCGAGAGGGCCGCGGCCAGAGTGGCGCGTTGAAGGTGTAGTTTGAATGGTTTCATTTCTATTCTTCTTCTTGTTTGTCGGATTCTTGGTTGACGAGCGAGTTGTTGTAATTCGCGTGTCGGCCCGCTTTCCTCCTTATCGAGAAAGCTGGCTGAATCCAGGTTGAGCAAGTGACATGCCGTTCTCATTTTCGAGTGGACTGCGATGGAATAAGGTCAAGATGCCGGCTCCCTCCAGCACTTTTTTTGGTCAGCTTCTTTTACTCCGCGGCGGCGGTCGCACTGGCTCTTCGCCCAATCACAGTTCATCTTCATTTTCGTGAACTTTGGCGCCATTTTCGTGGGCAGTAATTCACTCCTCTTCGAACTAAAGATTCGACGGCGTTTGTCCGATATGGGGTAGTGACAAACATCCGCATGGTCCTGCCGGATTGCATTTGGGGTGTGTGCCTGCTAATCCCCGCTGAAGGCGGACATGGCGTTGCGGTCATCAGGCAGAGGTAGCGATTATTCATTGCATTCTGCTCAAGTCTGTTCCAAAAAAGTTTTGAAGAAACGGCGGAAAGCACTTTGTACCTTTCGAGTGTGGCTTTGGGTTGTGATATTAATCATTTCCTGGGGATCATTGCCGATTTCCTATTCCGCGAATGATTCTGCGTTGGGTTCAGCCGAGCCCGATTTTACCTCATTGAGCCTGGAGGAACTTGGTTCCATTAAGGTTCCAACTGTTTATGGCGCTTCCAAGCACGATCAAAGAATCACCGACGCACCATCCTCGGTCACAATCGTAACAAGCGAAGAGGTCAAGACTTTTGGCTATCGTACGCTCGCGGATATTTTGCGTGGCGTACGCGGTCTCTATGTCAGTTATGACCGGACGTATGGGTATATCGGCGTCAGAGGCTTTAATCGTCCAGGAGACTTTGGAGGGCGCACATTGATCCTCGTGGATGGGCATCGGTTGAACGAGCCATTGTTCGATAGTGCCTTCAATGTCACGGACTTCATCCTGGACGTCGATTTGATCGAACGGGTCGAGGTTATTCGCGGCCCGGGTTCGACGCTTTATGGTGATAACGCCTTTTTTGGGGTGATTAACGTGATAACCAGGCATGGCAAAGATGTCGCGGGAGCAGAAATTTCAGGTTCCGTTGCGAGCTTCGATACCTACCAGAGCCGTGTGACATATGGCAACAGGCTGACAAATGGAGTCGAGGTTTTATTTTCGGGGTCGTATTTCGACAGTCAGGGGCATGAGCGTCTCTATGAACCCGCATTTGACACTCCAGATCAGAACAACGGTATCGCCGAAGGACGGGACGGTGACACTTTTTACAGTGGCTTTGCCTCTATAAAGTATCATCAATTCACATTGGAAGGCGCCTACATCGCGCGCGACAAGAGCGCACCACTCGCGGCGTATGAAACACTTTTTAACACTCCGCAACCTACCATCGATAAACGTGGTTTTGCGAGATTGAACTTCAACGACACGCTGGGAGAGGATTGGGTTGTCTCGGCGAGCGCCTATTACGATTATTATGGTTCAGATGTGGATTATTTGAGCGATGCCACGGCCCCGGGTGGCCCTTTTGCGACCGTTTTGAACAAGGAGCGGGATCACGCTCAATGGACCGGTTTCGAAGGCCAGGTTTCCAAAGCCTTTGATCAACACCGGCTGACTTTGGGGACGGAGCTCAGATATGATTTCGATCTCACCCTTCATAGCGTAAATGTTTCGCCGTATGAGGTTCTAACAGACTTTCATGGGTCCGCCGAAAGGGGGGGGCTTTTTCTTCAGGACGAGTATTCGATTTTGACCAATCTTGTCCTAACGGCCGGACTCCGTTTTGACGACTATAGCAGTTTTGGCAATACCCTGAATCCGCGTGCAGGTCTGGTTTACAATCCATTTTCCAAGACGACGTTCAAGCTTTTGTACGGACAGGCCTATCGAGCTCCGAATCTGTTTGAATACTCCGGCGTAGGAATCGATTCCAAGTCCAACCCGGGCCTTGGTCCCGAGCATATTCGTACTTATGAAATGGTTTATGAGCAGTATCTTCCGGCCAATCTACGCTTTAGTGCGTCTGGATTTTTCAATCAGACTGACAATTTGATTGCCCAGGCCGTCGATCCCGACGATGGACTTTTGTATTACAGGAATGTTGAAAATGCTCAAACTAAAGGAGTGGAGATGGAAGCCGAGTATCGTTCCAAAGCAGGGCTGTTCGCTCGGGCCAGTTATACGCTTCAGCGCACCGAAGACGTTTCCACACACGAAGAATTGAGCAACTCTCCACGCCAGCTTGTGAAAGCCAATGTTGGCGTTCCACTCTGGGGCGAGAAGCTTGGAGCGGGATTGGAATTGCAGTATTCAAGTCGCGCGCTGGCTTTGCCAGGACGCCCGATCGGCTCCGCAGACCCGTATTGGGTTTTCAATGCGACGCTGTACAGTCGTGAGATTGTCAAAGGTCTGGAACTCTCGGCTAGTGTTTATAATCTCCTGGATGAAAAATACACAAACCCGGCGGGTGACGAACTGACACCATCAGTTATTCGCCAGGACGGTCGGAACTTTCGCCTCAAGTTAACTTACAAATATTGAGTGCGATGCGGATAAATATCGATAAAAACCTGCGTCAGCAGGCCATCGAGCGGAAATTTGCAAGCCGTTGCCGGAAGTTACGCATCTGTCCGGACCAATGTCTCAGTTGGTGTATATCCACCCTCATTCTACTGTTCGCATCAATGACGGTGCGCGCTGCTGAAACCCCTTCGGCTCTTGAATATAAGGTCAAGGCGGGCTATCTCTTTAATCTAGCCAGGTTCGTTGAGTGGCCGGCGGGCAGTCTGCCTCTTTCAGATAGTTTTTTTACCGTTGCCGTCCTGGATGAAGGCGAAGCTCTCGCCGTGATCCAGTCAGTGTTGGACGGCAAGCAGGTGAACGGCCATCTGATGAAAGTGAAATCTGTACGGACAAATCCGGCAGAAAAAGATTTTCAGATTCTGTTCGTAACCCGCGCCGCTGCAAAATCTCCCCAGGACCTTCGCCTTTCGCTTGCCGGAACTGCCGTCTTGCTGGTTGGCGAAACCGACCAATTTGCGGAACGTGGCGGGATGGTCGGTTTCGTGCGCGAACAGGAGGCAATTCATCTCACTCTAAACCTGGAACGCACCACTGCTGCGGGTCTAAAGGTTAGCGCCCGGCTTTCGAGCGTGGCGCGCCTGGTGAAAAGTCTGGATCTGAAATGAGAAATCCTTTCAGCCTTTCATTTCGGGATCTTCCCATTCGGCGGAAATTGGTATGGGTGACTCTTTGCACCTGCGGAATCGCTCTCACATTTGCTTGCGGGTCTCTTTTCTGGTTTATATCGGTTCAATTTCGCAAGAGTTTTTCGGCAGAGCTTCAATCAATCGGTGAAATCACGGCGCAAAACTGTGTGGCGCCGCTTGCGTTCAATGATAGCCGCTCCGCTGATGCGGTGCTCGGCGCGCTTAAAGTGAAATCAAGCATCGTCGGCGCCTATGTTTTCGATTCGCAAAATAAAATTTTCGGCGTCTTTCGGACCGAGACGAATGGTTCTGCGATTGTTCCAGGGACTGCGAATGGCGCGGTTACTTTCGCCAATGGCTACGCATCGTTGAACCTGCCCATCCGGGATGAAACTGCGGTGTTGGGCTCGCTGCATTTAAGAGCGAATTTTCAGAAGAGTCATACGCAACTTCTTGTCGTTTACGCTTCTGTGATGATGACTATCCTTTTTGGATCGACGCTTTTGATATTGGCGCTTTCGTCGTTCATGAAACGGCTAATTGCCACACCGATCGTCACGCTAGCGCGAGTCGCACGTGAGATCACCGATAGTGGTCAATACGCCGACCGGGCTCCGGAGGCCGGTCGTGATGAAGTGGGTCGATTGACACGCGATTTCAATCGGATGCTTGATCAGATTCAATCCAGGGATATCAAGTTGCGTGAAATTAACCGGTCGCTGGCCGAAGAAATCGGCGAACGGAAAATTGCTGAGGCCGCCAGGCACAGGCTTACTGCCATCATTGAAGCCACCATCGATTTTGTCAGTTCAGCCAAGCCCGATGGATCCTGTCTTTTTGTCAATCGGGCCGGACTGCGAATGGCCGGATTTGAGGAAGACGTGGATATCACGCGTTTTAAGACCACTGATTTCCATCCCGGTTGGGCGATGCGAATCATTGAGGAAGAGGCGTTGCCGACCGCCGCCCGCGACGGATCCTGGATTGGCGAAACCGCGGTCTTCACCCGGGATGGCAGAGAGGTTCCCGTTTCCCAGCTCGTATTGTCCCATCGCAGTCCGGACGGAGCGGTGGAGTTTTTCTCAACCATTGCTCGTGATATCAGTGTCCGTAAAACTGCCGATCTGGAATTAGCCAAGCTGAATCGGCAGTTGGTGGTGGCTTCCCGTCAGGCCGGAATGGTTGAAGTTGCCACAAGTGTTCTCCATAACGTGGGCAACGTGCTGAACAGTATTAATGTTTCAACCAACCTCATTACTGAGCAAATCCGCAGGTCCAAAATCACCAGTCTCGCCAAAGCCGCACAACTGTTGCGCGATCATCAGAGCGATCTCGGCGAGTATCTGACGCGCGATCCAAAAGGGCAACAGGTTCCAGGGTTTCTCGATGCGATTGCGGTCCAACTGGCACGGGAGCATGCAGCCCTGGCCGACGAGGCGCGCGGCCTCCAGCTTAGCGTCGAACATGTAAAAAAGATTGTCGCGATGCAGCAGTCCTACGCAAAAGTCGCCGGAATATTGGAGAAGATCGCGATCGAGGAATTAGTTGAAGATGCGCTGCGCATTTCCGCCAACACGCTTTCGGGGCAGCAGATCGAAATTTCACGCGAGTTTGAATCCGTGCCGCCAATTCTGGTTGATCACCATACGGTTTTACAGATTTTGGTTAATCTTATTAATAACGCAAAGCAGGCGTTGGAATACAGGAAGGAGGACCGATGCCTGGTTTTGCGTATCGACCGCGCTGAGTCCGGCGGCGTGCGCGTGGAAGTGACTGACAATGGAATCGGTATTCCAAATGAAAACCTCACACGCATTTTTCAGTACGGATTTACTACTAAGGAGAACGGACATGGTTTTGGTTTGCACAGCGGAGCCATTGCCGCGAGGGAAATGGGAGGCAGCCTAAACGCCAGGAGTGGTGGTTCCGGTGCGGGCGCCACGTTTATTCTCGAACTGCCAACAAAGCCGATCGCATCCAAAGTGGCAAATTCGTTTGTTAACACAACCGTTCGGGCTTAAGAGGCCGCAGCTTGATTTTGTATGAATGCAAAACCTAGAATTCTCATAATCGATGATAATCCCATCATTCACGAAGATTTTCGGAAAATATTTACGCCACCCGTCGAATCGGATTCGGTGGACGCGTTCGAAGTATCCCTGTTCGGTGCGCAACCGGAACTCCAGGTGGCTGGCGCTTTCGAAATTGAATCGGCTTATCAAGGAGAGGAAGCGCTGGTTAAAATCGAGGAAGCTCTTGCTCAAGAGCGACCCTATGCGCTGGCCTTTGTAGATGGAAGAATGCCCCCGGGATGGGATGGCGTGGAAACAATCGCGCAATTATGGAACGTTTACCCGGAACTCCAGGTGATTATTTGCACTGCGTATGCCGATTTTTCCTGGGAACAGATCATTCAACGCCTGGGTCAGAGCGATAGTCTCCTGATTTTGAAAAAGCCTTTCGACAGAGTCGAAGTCCTTCAATTGGCAATTGCTATGACAAAGAAATGGACACTCGGCCGTGAGGCGCGTTCCAGAACAGTGAAACTCCAAGAACTGGTTCACGAACGTACCCGGTTAAGGGAAGATTTGAACGATAAACTCGAACAGGAAAGAACCTTGTTGGATGCTGGAAGCAAAGCCGAACGCGCATGTCTCGACCACCTGGCCCAGGAGATGAATGTGCATCTGAGCGGCCTCCTTGGTTTTTCGGATTTGCTGCTCGGAACGAATCTCAATCGGGCTCAGCGCGATTACGCCGAAAAAATTAAGTTCAGCAGTGAAATCTTGCGCAACATTCTTGATGGCAAATTCGAATTTTCCAAAAATGAAACCCGTTAGGCATGCCTGAAACGTCGCGTTTCAATCCTATGAATTGAGAATCTGCATTTTGCTCTTTATCGTTTTTTGGATCGCGCTATGTTGGAGACATGATTTCCCGGCTTGCACTGCTTTTGTGTTCTGCTTTGGCTATTTCTTCGATGAACGGTTCGAGGGTCATTGCAGCTTCGGACGATGCTAAAACCAGCGGTGTCAAGATTACTGAGGTCGGTGACGTGC
This sequence comes from Verrucomicrobiales bacterium, assembly GCA_028293365.1. GTDB lineage: Bacteria > Verrucomicrobiota > Verrucomicrobiia > Limisphaerales > SXQI01 > JAQGOX01. The sequence continues at coordinate 9,807 of JAQGOX010000231.1, forward strand.
TGCGCGTTGAAATTAACGGCGAACTTTTCAGCGAATACCATTTCAAGGATGTATCCCGGCCTTTTCTCTATCCGGTGCTTGGGCCGGACGAAGCACCGCTGACCCGCAATTGGCCGATGGTCAACGCCCCAAACGAGGAACACGACCATCCACATCATCGTTCCCTCTGGTATGCGCATGGGAGCATCAATGGTCATGACTTCTGGTCGGAGGAAAAGGGGGCAGGAAAAACAGTTCATCAAAAATTTATAACTGTGAAATCCGGTGAAAAGCAGGGAGTGATTCAATCGAGCAATAAGCTCGTGGCGAACGATGGAACCACGGTGGCGACGGACGAGCGCACCTGGACGTTCTATAACAGGCCAGATGCGAGGGTGTTTGATTTTGCCATCACGGTTCACGCTTCAGAAGGCGAGCTTAAATTCGGCGATACGAAAGAAGGGACGATGGCGATGCGTCTCAACGAAGTGATGCGCTTAAAGGGAAAAACAGGGCATGGGCACATTATTAACAGTGAAGGGATTAAGGACGACGAAACCTGGGGAAAGCGTGCCGCCTGGTGCGATTATTATGCACCTGTGGATGGGAAGGTTGTGGGCGTTGCCATTTTCGATCATCCAGCCAACCCCCGGCATCCGACCTGGTGGCATGTTCGTGATTATGGATTGTTCGCGGCGAATCCATTCGGCCTTCACGATTTCGAGAAAAAACCTATAGGGGCAGGGGACCTGGTGGTGCCGGCTGGGAAAAGCATCACGTTCCATTATCGGTTTTACTGTCATCGAGGGGATGAAAAGGAAGCAAAGGTCTCGGAGGAATATACGGCCTACGCGAAAAGTTCCGTTTCTAATTGAATTTGCGCGGTACACAAAATGTCTAATCCAAAACTTCCAGCGCCGGACGATAACCATTGTCTTTTTGGCTGAGGAAAGAGTGCTATGAATGAAATGAATCGCAGAAGGTTTATCAAAAGTTCTTTTGTCGGCGCGGCGGCCATGAGCTTATCGGCTCGCTCCTGGTCACAGGTTTCGGGCGCAAATGAAGACATCCGAATAGCGGTGGTCGGTTTCAACGGCCGCGGCAAAGATCACATACAGGGATTCCAAAAAACCAAAGGAGCGCGCCTCGTCGCGCTTTGTGATGTCGATTCCGATGTGCTCGAGGGCGAAGCTAAAGCGTTGGAAGGGAAAGGCCTTAAGATCGAGCGATACACAGATATTCGAAAACTCCTGGAGAGCAAAGACATCGACGCCATCTCAATTGCGACCCCGAATCACTGGCATTCACTTATGGCCATATGGGCGGTTCAAGCGGGCAAGGATGTGTATGTGGAGAAGCCTGTTTCGCACAACGTTTCGGAAGGACGAAGGGTTGTTCAGGCGGCTCGCAAGTACAATCGAATCGTCCAGACCGGCACCCAATCCCGTTCGAATCCCGGTCTGCGCGAAGCCGTTGCCTATCTTCACAATGGTTCTCTGGGAAAGATCAAGCTGGCAAGAGGTTTATGCTACAAACGCCGAGCCAGCATCGGAAAGGTCAGCGGGCCACAACAGCCCCCGGCAAGCGTTGATTATGATCTCTGGTGTGGACCAGCGCCCAAGGAACCTTTGATGCGTGCTAAATTGCATTATGATTGGCACTGGGTATGGCCTACCGGATGCGGGGATTTGGGAAACCAGGGGATTCACCAAATGGATATCGCGCGGTGGGCGCTGGGAGAAAATGAGTTGTCGCCTCGCGTATTTAGTCTCGGCGGCCGTTTTGGTTACATCGATGATGGCACGACACCCAACACGCAACTCATTTTCCATGATTACAAAAAAGCCCCACTAATTTTTGAGGTGCGGGGATTGCCGACGCACAAAGGCCAGGACAAGGAAATGGACAATTACAAGGGAGCGAGCATTGGTGTGATCGTGGATTGCGAGCATGGTCATATGGTGATTCCCTCTTATGACAGCGCCACGGTATTTGATAACGATTGGAAAGAAATAAAACGATTCAAAGGCGGCGCAAGCCATTACGATAATTTTATCAAGGGTGTGCGTAGTCGGAAACCTTCCGATTTAAATGCCGATATCTTAGAGGGACATTTATCGAGTGGTCTCTGTCACACCGGGAACATTTCATATCGGCTGGGCTCCCAGGAATCTCCAGAGTCGATCCGCGAGAAAATCAAGGGTGATAAGGAAGCACAGGAAAGTTTTGAGCGGTTTTGTACGCATCTGGATGCCAACGGAGTCGATCTCAACGCAAGCAAGCCAATATTCGGCGCTTCGCTCAAGATGAACCCGAAAAAAGAGACTTTTCGCAATAACAGTGCTGCTAACACCTTTTTGACACGTGAGTATAGAAAACCGTTCGTGGTACCTGAAAAGGTTTAAAAACCAGGTTGTGACCCATGATTAGGTGGACGGGGCGATTTGTCTGATTGGACGAATCCCCCCCACGCGTAAGCCGAGGCGACCCACCTGCAGACTTGGAAATCCTTTGATCCCGCCCGGGAGTGCATGGGCTCACCTTGAGTCCGTTTCTCAATGGCATCACCCGTCCCTTCTCTAACTTTACTTTCAAGGTTCAAGGATTTTTGAGAATTAATTTCCGCTGAATTTGGCAAGTCCACCTTCGCGGGATCCTACTGAAGAACCGAGCTCGGTTTGCCTTTAGGTCATGAACCAAATTTTCGTAACCGCCTTTCAGGCAGTTCCCTATAGCGCGGACGCCCTCCCATCGTGAACAGTAACAGAGTCAAAAATCTAACGAACAAATGAAAGCAAAAGGTCCAAATCCAGAAATTGAACGATTGAAACGTGAATTGGAAGGAGTTCGCCGAGCCTCGTTGATGGCGACGCGCCGCGGAGACTATATGCGCACCGCTCGCTTAACCAGCCAGGCTTCCAACCTCAGCAGAGCGCTAGGCGAAGCTGAAGGGCTGATCTCTCTTGATTTATTCTAGCACTGATTGCCTCAAGCTTCCGTATTGGGCGACCGGAATGGGTTTGCGGGCGGGATCAACGGGCTTGCGATCGCTGCCTTTTTCGGAAGCCGGCAGGGTGCCAACAGCATATAAAAGAGGTCAAGGCTCAAGTGAATTACGAATGCCAGGAGAAGTCCGAATAGGTTCAGCCGAAGGATTGAATACAGGACGAGCGCAATCGTAAAGACGATCGCCCCGGGCATAAGGGCCGCACCGCATAGTTTCCAAGCCTGTCCCAGGCTCAAATCCCGATTAGCGAAAAAGCCTATCAATTTCGCTATCGGTGCCCCCAGTGTAGCAAGAAGAATCCAGCTACAAAAGATTCCGATTGCCGCGGTGATCCCCACGAACGCCAAACCAGCAGGTTTCCAGGCTTCCCACGCCGGTTTTACTATGGCATTTTCCAGTTCAAATCGACCCTCGGCATAATGAAATTCGGAATAACCAAGTAGAGAACGCACTCTCCAATGGGTGGAACCGAACTCGACTTGAACATCGCTTAATTGCCCCGCTCTGCCGCTTAGGCTCCAATCCAGCACTATGGCCGCGAGCGGATTATGAGCGAGTGCCGCGGGTTTTGGCTGGGTGGGCCATTGCAGTAGACGATGATCCCACCGGGCTTGTCTGGGCAACTGCTCGATAGTCGTTGTAATAACGGGAAACCATGAGCGCTGGAAATAGAACATCACGGTTGCTCCGGCCGCAAATGCAACTATCATCTGCATTGATAGAAGCATGCGCAACGGGCGCGCG
>JAQGOX010000244.1 GCA_028293365.1 Verrucomicrobiales bacterium
TGATTTCTGTTATTTATTAACCACGGAATACCCGGACCACACGGAAGAGATCCGCAATGAGAATTTCGGTCCGATTTTCCGCGTATTCAGTGTATTCCGTGGTTAACTCCTTTTTCAACTCCGAAGGACCAGCACCAGGTTCACCCTCCATTCGCGTAGATCGAACTGCCAGCCTCCGTGTAGCTTTCGTAAAAATGCTCGAACACCGCCAAACATTTCTGCGTATATGCTGCTTGGGCGGCGGGATAGGCTACAATTAATGTCGAGAGATTTGGCTTTGTGGCAAGGTTCACTACGTTCCACGTGGCGGTAGCTCGAAGACAATGTTCACCAATTGGAATGTGACGTTTATCGTGCTCAGCTTGCTCTTTTCGTGAACTTTGGTCCCATTTTCGTGGGCACCTTCCCCTCCCACCGAAATGATCACATCGAGATTGAAATGCGCGATTTGCTAGGTTTTGCCATCGGCGGCAGTTGTTGCAAAATTTGCACATACTGCCCTCTACCCGTCCCGCTCCTGATTTCTGTTATTTTTTAACCACGGAATACCGCGAACCGCGCGGAAAGGAACGGGAAAGAATTTCGGTCTGATTTTCTGATTGAATTCGAAAGAGGGGCATCCCCGGTGCCGGACTGTAGCAAAAGCTATTCATTCAATCGAGCGCAATCGACCCCAAGGATTGATTTTATTAAATATCCATGTTTTAGTGGTCCAGTGAAATGAAGGAAAATCCTAAAAGCAGGATAATCGATTCGGGAGAAAAGCTGTTAAGTCTCTTTATTCAAAGCGTTCATATTCAATGTGATAGGGGTATAAAGACTCGGATAATAACTCTTTCGGACGGAAAAGCATCCCTGCATTTTGAAGCTGGACATCAAAAGCATATTTTTGAGATCTGGCCGAGGTTGAATCCTTCGCGAAAGCTCCTGCATCCCAGGCCCGAGGCGGGAACCAAGCCGGTTCTCCTGCTCTGCCCGCACCTGCCTGATGCGCTGGCGGCGGACTTGCAGTTGGCAGGAATCAATCATGCGGATTTGAATGGCAGATTGTTTGTCAAAACGCCGACGTTCCTGCTGGATCGCGAGCCGAAAAGTCACGCTTACCGGAATCCGGGAACAGAGTTGAGTCCATTCACATTGAAATCGTCGCGGGTCGTGCGGGTGCTGCTCTCGCGCCGGGAGCAGGAATGGACGCAGGCGGAGTTGGAGACGCACACCGGAATCTCGCGGGCGCTGGTGTCCCTCACATTGGCCGAGCTCATAGAGCGGGAACTGGTCGAACAGACACGACCAGGCAGCCGACACTTGGCGGCCTTGTATCAGTTAAAGGACTTTGATCGCTTGCTGGAAGAGTGGAGTGCGGCGGATGACTGGGGCAAGAGGGGAATCATCGACCAGTATTCTTTACTGGCGGCTGATCTGGTGAAGGTAGCAGAAACGGCGCGCGATGCGCTCGGCGGGGATAATGTATTTTTTACGCAGTGGTTCGCGGCGCATTTGCGGCATCCGTACACGACGCCGCCGCTGGTATCGGCATACGTGAAAAGTAAGCTTTTCAGCGAAATCACCTGGGGTCGACGAGTGGACAATGGGGGCAATCTTTGGCTGATAACACCCAGGGATGAAGGGGTATTTCAAGAGGCCCAGACGGTGGGCGGGTTCAATTTGGTGTCGGACGTCCAAATTTATCTCGACCTGCTGCAGGTCGGGCAACGCGGACCGGAGCAGGCGCAGGCATTGCGTGAATGGGGAGGGTTCGCCAAGTGAAACACGACACGTTCGACAAATATCCGGCGGACAGTATGGAATTGCCGGAGCAGGCACTGCTGACAACGTGGGATTGTCTGCCGGATTTTCGCGATGACCTGGTGCTGGTTGGCGGATTGGCGGTTCGGTATTTGACCCAAGCGCCCACTGGAGGCTTGCCCGGCCCGGTGACGCTGGATGTGGATTTTGGCGTGAGCATGGGAGCGGATGGAGGGGCTTATCCAGGAATCCGCGAAAATCTTTCCAGTCACGGTTTCAAATGGGAAAAAGGCCGCTTCAGTCGGAAGTTCCAAGGGATGGAACTTTTTATCGATCTGATGACTGATGACGGCAAATCCGATAAAGGAACGGCGGTGATCGATGAGGGCTTGAGCGTGAACATTTTTCCGGGCATCAATCGCGCTCTGGCGTGCCACCGCACGGTGACAATCTCCGGGAAGACGCTGTTGGGTGTTCCGCAACAACAGAAAATCAGAGTGGCGGAAATTGGTCCGATGCTGGTGCTGAAGCTGAATGCATTCGGCGGACCGAGCGGACGCAAAGCACCGAAGGACGCGCACGACATTCTTTATCTCGCGATGAATTACCTCGATGGCCCGGCAGCGGCCGTGGCGGGTTTTCAGGAAGAACGGCGAATTGGCAATCGAGGCTTGGATTACGCCATGCTAAGTCTGCGAGATTTCTTTTCCAATCCGGATGCGCAAGGTCCAACGGCTTGCGCAGCTTTCCGATTGAACAATCAGCACGATGAACCGCAGAATGAGCAAGCGTCGCTGCGTATTCGCCAGCAATTCGTGACGCTGGCCCAGGCGTTGCTCGCTTAAGACGGAGCCACCCATTGCGAACCTTGAAAAGGTTCAGGATGTTTGCTCGAGGTTGGGCCGCTTTGGCGGATCGCGGCTTTGTCGCCGCGACAAGCCGCAGCGGCTGCGTAAAGCGAGCGTGGCCGAAAATTATCCTGGCTCCTCTGCAATTTGGAGGCGCTGTGGGTAGCTCGAAGACAATGTTCACCAATTCGGACGTGACGATTATCTCGCTCAGCTTGCTTTTTCGCGAAGTTTGGTCGGATTTTCGTGGGCATCTTCGCTTCGCACCGAAATGATCACATCGATCAAGAAATGCGCGACCTGATAGGGTTTGCCATCGGCGGCAGTTGTTGCAAAATTTGCACATACTGCCCTCTACACATTCCCGCTCCTGATTTCTGTTATTTATTAACCACGGAATACCCGGACCACACGGAAGAGATCCGCAATGAGAATTTCGATCCGATTTTCCGCGTATTCAGTGGTTAACTCCTTTTTCAATTCCGAACAAACCAGCACCAGGCTCACCCCCCACTCGCGTAGATCGAACTGCCAGCCTCCGTGTAGCTTTCATAAAAATGCTCGAACACGGCCGAACATTTCTGGGTATATAAATCACGCGAAAACGCGATGAGCAATCCGCTGTCGAGAGTGTCCTCAATGGCCAGCTTCAGTTGCGAGCGGGCGGTCGATTTCTGCCGCCAATTGATCACCCAGCAAACTCTTAAGTTTAGTGAGAAGTTCCCGTGCTACCTTTTTGAGTTCGGCGCGTTCATCCGCGGACAAATCCGGCGCGGGACGGGTGGCGGTTAATTGGAGACGGTTTCGTCAGTTTCAATGCCCTCATGCTCGAACTCTCCCGACCTTTCAGGCCGGAACGGACGGATCTCGTCATGTCCCAATACATCGGTCGTGGCTTCAGCCTTTATATGTTGGTTCTTTCGGCCCGTTGGGCCGATGGACGTTTTGTAAGTTCAACCGCGAATTGGGTTTATGGCTTGCGTGTTGCGCACGTCTAAGGAGTCTTTCGAACTCCGACGGCCCAAAGGGCCGAGAGAAAAAGCCCGGGGCTGAGGCGCAACGCCGATGCCCCGGGGTCACAATGTCCAAAAAATGCGCCTTGAAAAGGGCGCAAGAGGCTTTGCAAACTCGCGCATGCCACAGTCGCTCGCAAAGGTTATCTTCACCTCATCTTCTCCACGAAGAACCGGGAGCGTTCGATCCCGGAACACATCCGAGCCGACCTCCATTCCTACATAGGCGGTATTCTTCGTGCATTGGGCTGTAATCCTGTCGAGATAAACACCGAACCCGATCATGCACATTTACTCTTCACGATGTCGCGCAACGAAACAATCAGCAACGTTGTTGGACAAATAAAGAAGGGCTCTAATGATTGGCTCCGAACGCGCTCACCGGAATTTGCGCAATTTTATTGGCAAGCCGGTTACGGGATTTTTTCCGTGAGCCAATCTGCCATCGAGGAGGTGCGTGAATATATTAAGAATCAGCCGAACCACCACAGACGAGTCACATTCCAGGAGGAGTTGCGTTCGTTCTTGGAACGGTACGAGATTGGATTTGACGAACGATACGTGTGGGATTGACCTCTGTCGGCCCGTCAGGCCGGGGGACCTCGGATTGCGGACGGTCCCAAGGCATCGGCCTCTGGCCTCAGCCTTGGGCTGGTTCTTTTGGCCCGTTGGGCCGCAGAAGTAGGTTCGTGTAGAACAGACATTTGTTCTGCCGGTTGCAGGTCAAAATAAGGCACGAAGCTGATTCACAGTCTGCGGTTTTCGCTGGCCAAACGAATTTCCGAACATGGGCGGCCCAAAGGGTCGAGGGAAAAAGCCCGGGGCTGAGGCGCAATGCCGATGCCCCGGGTAACAACGTCCAAAAAATGCGCCCTGAAAAGGGCGCGAGAGGGTTTGCAAACCCGCGCCTCCCCGAATTTCCGCGAAGGCTTCGCGGAAATCTCAAATCTCGAATTTCCGAGACAGCGCTAGCGAATTGGCCCTGAACGAGAATAATCAGCGGTCTATGATAATCTCACAAGCCCCTTCGCTCTCAGTTGGTCCCACTATGTCCTGATTCTCACGATCAAGGTTCTTAACGAACGCAGCTTCTATGAGATCGAGGCAAGCCGACACTCGTAACGGGAATTCATTTTCAAGCCTCCGTTTTCTCAGTTTGCTCCTGTAAAATTGCCCGGTCCTGTCGGGCGTGGGTCCGCTGCCAGTGCTTGAATCGCCGCAATGACGCGGTCGTGAATCTCGGGCGAA
>JAQGOX010000253.1 GCA_028293365.1 Verrucomicrobiales bacterium
TCTGGCCGGCAAACCATTTGAGCAGTCGAAATTGATCTCCCAACCCACTTAAACCGTGCCAAGTAGACTTTTTAAGAGTTGAATCTGTGGTGTATCTTTAATTTTATTTCTTATCGCACTGATGGCACGTTTTTTAGCAATTTAGGGTTTCTGAATGTCCGATCCCTTTTTTCGATCATCCAATTCTCAATTCGCCTTATGCGCGGCCGACTCGGCATTGGGAATTGGACGAGCAGGGCCAGCCAACTCAGAAAACGATCGAAGCGGGTCACTGCGCCCAGTTCATTACTCCCATCCCGAAGCCGAAGAAACGGAACAAATCAGCTCGCTCCAAGATCACAAACTGTGATCTTGAAGCGGGGCGAGTGCGCCAAATACCTCTTCCTACGCCTACATTGCGCAATGTGTCGCGATGCTTGGGTTTGCAAACGCACTATTCGTCCATCGTTCCACGACTGCCCTACTCAAGGAAACTTGTGATTTCAGATGCTCTGCGAATCCATTTCGCCTAGATTGCTCCACATAGAGTATGGCAACAGGAACACAGCTCGAAGCACTCCTTCAAAGTCACGGTAGCGGAGACAACGAGCGATTTTACGCGATTGCTTTGCAAGTCGCCGCGGCTGAATCCCGCCGTGGTCACGAAGCGCTCGCGGCGGAGATCAAGAAGCTAGTGGATGACGCCAAGCAGCAGAAATCTTTCCCAAAGAGCACGCCATCTATCTTCCATGTAGCCCAACCGCAAGGAGAAGCTGCGGAACTCTTGGAGCATGTTGAGAGAGACTGGCGAATCAAAGACATAATTCTTCCTGAGCCTCTGCGCAGGCGGATCCACCGGATTATGCAAGAACAACAGAACCTTTCGCGCTTAAAGGAACATGGTTTCCGTCCGCGTCAGCGCCTTTTGTTTACTGGACCGCCAGGCTGTGGAAAAACGATGACAGCCGCGGCTTTGGCTGGGGACTTGGGTCTGCCGTTATTTGTTGTGCGGCTTGATAGTCTCATCACCAGATATTTGGGAGAATCACTTTCGAAGCTGCGCATCATTTTCGAGACAGTTGACCGAACACGCGCGGTTTATCTGTTCGACGAATTTGACAGCATCGGCTACCCGCTGATTTCTCTGGGGATGTCGGGGAGATGCGCCGTTTGTTGAACAGTTTTCTCACATTTATCGAGAAATTGACCAGCAACAATGCTGCTGCAATCTCACAAGTCCGTCACAACTAGTATGCTTGTAACTGCACTCACCGAGCGCCGTCTTTTCCTGAACCATTAACCCATTCGTGGCTGCCGATCCTTCACCTTTTCTCCCACGGAAGCCTACGCTTAGGCACCTCATCCTCTCGACCGCTCCTTTGCGACTGGATTCAGCGACACCGCAGAGCGGTTCTCGACCGTTCCGGAATGTTGAGCGCCAAGAACACGCCAAAACTCTTGGAGCCGAAATCAAGGCGATAGAGGGTGAACTCCAGGCCATTCAGCAGCAACGGATCCAGGCTGGACTACCCGAAAATGTTGACCTTATCCTCGAACTGGACTCCTCTCCTGGCTTCCCTTTTTCTGCCGATCATATCCACGCACTGGGCAGCAAAGAACATGGCATCGCGTTATTACACGCTCGTCCGGTTCCAACCGAGGACGGCAAAGAATATACTCGCGTTTTGCTTTACGTGCCATTTGGCAAACTCAATCTTTTAGCCGAGAAGATCCGCCGATTGGTGAGGACAGTACGGCGGCAGGAAAAATACCAAACCAGTGGGTTGCAAATCTTCAGCGGATTGCGCGCGCGGCGCTGGAGGCGCTCTGGACCGACCCGTCCCCGCTGCCTTCCGATTATCAAGCGCACTGGTGGCAACTCTGGCTGCGCCGCTACCCCCCGCAAAATATTGTTGAATTTGACCGACAAGTTCAGCTAGTTGGACTCAGAGTTAAGCGCGATAGGCTGGAATTGCCTGAGCATCTCGTGGTTGTTGCGGAGGGGACCCGCGCTCAACTCGAATCCTCCCTCGACTTTCTTAACACTTTGGCGGAAGTGCGCTCTGCGCACACTTGCCATTTCGAGTTAAGCGACCTTTCCGGTCAAGAACAGCAAGAATGGATTCAGGAAGCCATCGGCAGGATAGCCTGGCCTCACGAAACTGCACCGGCCGTCTGCGTTCTGGATACTGGAATAAACAGAGGGCATCCACTCTTGCAGCCGATCTTGTCCTCCGCTGACAATCAAACGATTTTTCCTGAAATTAGATTGCTTCCGCAGAGACGGTTAGCAAGGTTCTTGATTTCTGCATAAAGGGGGATGTCGGCCATGATTTTTGTGGATGCTGTCGGACACGATCCCTGCGCTCTTGAATACCTGCAGAACCTGGCATTCCTTCCAACTAGCGAAATCATCTCGCATGACAATCGGTTTAAATTCGGCTTTGGGGTACGTCTTGGGGAACTGCGTATTAAACCGCGTGATGTGATGAGCCAGAACAAATTCGCATAAATGGTCGTACGCCAGGTTCCAGCACATCACGATCGCTGCTCGGAATGCTTTGTGACGAAAGCAAATGAGCGCCTCCTCCAAATATGCCCGCTCCGCAAGCGCCGGAATCTTTGATGGGAGCTCGGTCAAGATTTTGTGGACCAGCACGGTGGCGGCACGTTGGCCATATCGCTGATCAAACTGTCCAACCACGCGGCTTTCCAACCGATATCCCGAACCGTCCCGGAGGGCCTCCTTCGGATTCCGCTTCTCCATCGCTGCCAGATAAGGGCCAATGTTTGTAGGAGGCGCGGCATTTAGTTGGTCGTAACAGGATCCGATCTCATCGTTGTGAAACGCGTCAGGTACTCAAGAACGTAGCGGGGGAACTCGTCCACTCCGGTATTGATGGTCAGGGCCTTTGACCACCTTTGAAGATTTTTTTGAATTTCAGGTTCATACGATGCTAAGTTGTCGCAACAGATAGCTCACTCTCTCGAAGGCATCGCGCTGCCGTATGATGCGATCGTCCTCGTCCAATGCCTCCTCGAATTCGGCTGCGTCTCGCGGGCCGACGTGGTCAAGCGAGGCAAATTTGCCTGCCATCTTTTTCAAGCCCTCCTGAACCAGCCCCAATTTCAGGTGCGAACGGAATGCCTGCACCACTGCGTCCACTCCGCCCGGATAATTTTGCAATACGAAGAAAATGTCATAGGCGTCCTTCGCCTTCCGACGATCTTCCAGCGCGATGCCTTTCATCGCAAGGAAGGGCACCACGGACGCAATCTGCACTTTCACCTCGTCCAGTGCTCCGTCCGGCAGCCTCCCCTTCACGATGATTTGTTCGGGTGCAATCTGGAACGCCAGATCGCAGCCTCGCGCTTTGCGTGGCTGCATGTCGAGGGCTTTCTGGGTGCGGCGGCCCTTACTGGTACCGCCATACTCGCCCGCCATGAAATCCACCTGCACCGTTTGACCGCGAACGTTCTTGCGGAAAATGAAAGGCTGCCGATGGTCCTGGGTGTAGCCGTGCTCTTGCAGGATCTCCCCGATCATCCGGTAGCCTGCCTCGGTCATCTCCTTGTGGTTCAAAGCCACGTCCACATCAATGCTGCCAATGTGCCGCTCCTGGCTTGTCGGAATCAGCAGGTCGGGAATCCAGCCGCCGACCAGCACCATGTCATCACGATACTCGGCGAGGATGTGCATCAACTCAATCAGCACCGACTTGGCTGCGTCCACGGCGGTGGCGCTATAGTCTATTCGGTCCCCGGCCATGTGTTGTTGATGACTTGTTGTTTCAGGAAATCCGCCGCCTCATCCCCGCGCCCTTTGATCTGTCGCAGGTCGAGATAGGTTTGCACCGGCGAAGTGACGCAGGTTCCATCCTTCGTCTCCCCCCCATAGAACACACCCTCGTCGTACGGGATGATCAAATTCACGTTGGCTCCGCCGGTTACTAATTTCAACTCCAGCCGTTCGGCCACGCGGTCGAGGTTGCCAGAGACATAGGCCATCGCCCTCTGGTAACGCACCATTGGCGCATACCGGGCGGCGCTGGAAAATCCCGCCAGCGCGTAGGTCAATTTTTCCTTTTCGCAGGTTTCAGCTACCAACCGCTCCATGTCCGCGATGGGCCGGAGCGTGTAGAACTCTCGGACGGTGCTGCGGCGAAAGTCGTAGTTCTCCTCCCATTCCGCCAGCAGCTCGGCTGGCGCGGTGAGCCGGAATCCTTCGTCGCCCGCCTGCACCCACTCGCGATCTGCAAGCAACTTCTTCACGTTGAAGCCCTGCCCGAGACTTACGCCCGCCTCCTTGGCTAGCGATTGAGCCTTCCACCACCGTCCCGGCATGGACAGCAACACGCGCAGCACGCACTCCGCCTTGGGCGAGTAGAGCGAGCGCAGATCCCGTTTCCGGGCGAAGGGGTTTTCCTTGCCCTCCTTCGAGATGAACACCTGGTCGAACGCGAGCACACAATTCCCTGCCAGATCGGCAAAGCCGAAACCTTCTTCGCGGCAGATCTCGGCAGCCTGCGGTGAAATGTAGGGGGCCATGACCACACCGTAGGCATCTGGCAGTTGTTCCTTGAATCGCGCCAACTGGTTCGTTGCCTCCCGCACCACGCGAGGCTGGCCAACCGATTTCACGTCAACCATCAGGGTGCTTTTGCCTGCGCGGGTCTTCACCTGAAGTTGAAAATCTGGCCCCGTCTGAAGGCGCTTGGGTCCCTTCATCACCTCCACCTTCACGAAAGGCACCTCACGGAGGCACTTGAGCAACGCGTTCTTGGCCTCGTCAATCAATGCGGCTTCTTTCATTGCAATAGGCTGTTTCAACCGATGCTGAAAGCTATCCTTCCGATGAAAGTGCAGCAAGCTTGATTTCAGCCCATCCCCCGGTTTCAACAGACGTTGAAGCCTGTGCTTCCGGTAAAAACGGGCGGGGCAAGGCGAGGACGGCAATTGCCCGCAGCTACCTTCGCGTATCGCGATTATCCAAACCGAGTGCTCTATGCAAAAACCTGTTTTTCCCACACGGTTTTAGAAATGCGCAATCCGGGTGGGGAGCAGGATTCGAAAATCCCGAGTTGATTGATTGAAAACTGCAAGATTCCTGTTTCACAAGCCGGAAATGTCGCGGAAAGGCTTTTGGGAAAACTCATTCTTGCGTAACCGTCGAGAGTTTCAAATTGGTCTCCTACCGGTATTCGTTAATTTCTCAAGACGACTCATGGGTGATTTGGTCTTCCACCACGTGAACAATTCCCATCGTTTTCGAAATCAAGTAGATAATTTACTTAATCAACAAGTTAAATATCACTTCCAACTTTAATTTATTACAATTCATCTTGCGTGCCCACCCTTCCCATGCTACACCAGTTCTGTCAGTAGGCTGCGTAATCGCGGCCCGGTCCGCGCCGTTCTTTGACATTTTATTTCCGCAGGCTCGATGCCTCCTAAGCAAAGCCGGGCAGAGCACGCGGGTGAGGAATCACCTGCGTGCTCTGCGCGCCGCTCTGGATTGGAATTGAGTTGCTCGCACGAGATCGAACATTCCGGCTCGGGGGTGCAAGTGTATAC
>JAQGOX010000255.1 GCA_028293365.1 Verrucomicrobiales bacterium
CACCCTTTCGGGTCACCTGTAATTGGTTCGGTTGTTCCAATTGGAAAACCAGACTCCCTTCAGTCCCGTTGATTTCGACATAATCCTGGCTGCGCGCGCCCTCGCCCCGCCCAGTCGCGACCTTTGAACTCTCCAGCACGCCGGTGGCTCCGCTCTTGAAATCGGAGATGATGGCAACCCAATCTTCAAGATCAGAAACCTGACCCTGTCGGTCATCATAAAAGCGGCGCGTATTCGCAACCAAACGTTTCATCTGACCGATCATCAGGTGAGCGTAATCGATCCGATGTGAGAGCATGTCGCCCAGCTCACCACTTCCGGCGAGTTTGGCGACCTGGCGCCATCCGAGCGCGCGGTCACCCCAGTCCTGCAATCGGCAGCTTCGGAAATGATACGGCTGTCCCACTGCGCCCTGTTTGACCAAATGGTCCATGTATCGCATTGCGGGAACGAAGCGATAGGTAAAGGCGGTCATATGCCGCACATTCGCTGCTTCCGCCGCGCGCCACATCTCCACCGACTCCTCAAAATTCAAAGCAATCGGCTTCTCGCAAAATACATGTTTGCCAGCGGCGATGGCCGCAAGGGCAATCGGAGCATGCACGAAATTCGGCGTCGCGATGATAATCGCCTGCACATCATCTCGTTTTACAATCTCGTGATAGTCCGTGGAGGCGGCCGCGTCAGGACATTTTTGCTGAGCTCGCTCCAGTACATTCTTATCGGCATCACAGACCGCCGCGACGCGTGTTTCGGGACAGATGGCAAGACCTGGAAGATGATTCTGCAGAGATATTCCTCCGCAGCCGATAATCGCGACACCAATTTGCATTATTTGTATTTATTTGTGAAAAAGTGAAAGCATCCGGGGCAATTGTGCATCAACTATGAACCTCAAGCACTCAGTTTGTGAACGCTTTTCACATCCATCAATTGCGCCGCGTACATCAAAGCCGCATTGATATCTTCTGATTGGAGATCAGGAAAATCATCTAGAATCTCTTTTCGGCTCATTCCCGAGGCCAGCAATTCCAACAACAATTGCACTGGATATCGAAGACCCCGAATCACAGGCTTGCCGTGGCAAATCTCCGAGTCAGTCGTAATTCGTTCCAAAAGCGCATTCACCAAGACAAATCTACACCTTAACCCACTGTTTTGTCCTGGACGATTCTTCCACAGCCTCAAGCACCCGTTCGTTTCGAAGTCCATCTTCGAAAGTCGGCTGCACCGGCTTGCCATCCACGCAGGCATTTACAAAATCGGCAATCGTATGCACGAACGTGTGTTCGTACCCGATGATATGTCCAGGTGGCCACCAATTGCCGACGAACGGATGAACTCCCCCACCCTGCGTCACCAAAATATCGCGAAAACCCTGGCGATCTGCCGGGTCTTCATTATTGAAAAACTTCAGCCGGTTCATATCTTCGAAATCAAAATGCAATGATCCTTTCGAACCGTTGATCTCGACCTCTATATGATTCTTGCGACCAAGAGCAAACCGAGTCGCCTCCAAATTCGCCAGCGCGCCGTTTGTGAATCGTCCCATGAACATCGCGGCGTCATCAACCGTCACTTTACCCATCTTCTTACCGCCCTTCGCCCCCAGGCCATCGCCTTTGCCGCTCTGATCCTGCAAAGGACGTTCCTTGATGAACGTATGCATCAAGCCGCACACTTCCTTGAATTCACCGACCAGGTAACGAGCGATATCGATGATGTGAGCATTGATATCCCCATGAGTGCCACTGCCGCTCACCCCTTTTTGCAGGCGCCAGACGAGTGGAAATTCGGGATCGACGATCCAATCCTGGGCGTAACGCGCGTAATAATGGTAAATCTGCCCGAGCGCACCTTCTTCAATCATCTTTTTCGCCTGCGCGATCGCTGGAATTCGACGGTAATTGTGGCAGACCATATGAACCACTTTGGCTTTTTTCACGGCATCGAGCATTTCTTTGCACTGCTCGACTGTCAGAGCCAAGGGCTTTTCACAGAGAATGTGTTTGCCCGCGCGCGCAGCCGCGATGGCAATTTCGGCGTGAGAATCGTTCGGAGTGTTAATGTCTACGATATCGATATCGGGCGAATTAATGACCGCTTTCCAGTCCGTGGAGGCATTTTGCCAGCCTAATTGCGTCCGGGCCGCTTCAACCCCCGCCGCGTCCCGACCGCAAATCGTGTGAAGTTCCACCTCTGCTTTCAACGGAAAAAAGTGGGGCGCCTGCCGCCAGGCGTTCGAATGTGCCTTTCCCATGAATCGATAACCGATCATTCCAACGCGTAACTTTTTGGCCATAAATAAAGTAGATATTGAATCAGGTAACGCGGTCTTTATAATAACCGGCGTTTGCCAAGTCAACGCGACTTTGGACAAATGCGCGCGCTATGGCACAATGTCCGAAGAGAGTGAGCTTGTTGCCCTCCGTTCGCTATTGGTATCGCCCAGGTCCGAATTGATATGCACGTTTATTTATTGAAGTCGAAAATTCACCGAGCCGCTGTCACCTCCTCAAGTTTAAACTATGAGGGCAGCATGACCATTGCGGGTGACCTTATGGAAAAAGTCGGCCTTATTCCCTACGAGAAAATCCTCTGCAGCAACCTGGCGAATGGTAATCGCTTCGAGACCTATGTGATCGCCGGGGAACGCGGTTCGGGCGCGATCGTTCTCAATGGAGCTACAGCGCACCTGGGCAAAGTGGGTGACCTGATCACCATCATGGGTTATGCGGCCATGGAACCGGAAGAAGCACGCGAATGGCGTCCCAAAGTGATCGTTCTCGGCCCGGGCAATCAGATTATTAATGAGCGCGGGATCTGAAATCGGAACCGATTCGGTTCAAGCTTCTCCCAAACAACTGCATTTAAGACTTCCGCTTTTCCATTTGCTCCTTTAAATCAGCGAGCGAACCGATTGCTCCATCACAATGCCCTATACTACTACCCAGATTGCCGAATTGATTCAAGGTCAGGTGGTCGGAGATCCAACCGCCATCCTTTCCGGCTTCGCTCCGGCGACGACCGCAAAAGTCGGCGATCTGACTTTCGCCGAGAATGCGGCCTATTTCGCACGAGCCGAACAAAGCGCCGCTTCGGCAGTCCTGATCGATGAGGATTTCGGTCCAAGCCGAAAAATCATCATCCGCGTGCCCAGCGCCCGGATCGGCTTTGCCAAGGCGATGGCATTGTTTTTTCCAGAACCGACCTATGCTCCGGGGATTCACCCAAGCTCGGTCGTCTCTCCATCGGCTAAAGTCCACCCGACCGCACACGTCGGACCTCATTGTTTTGTGGGAGATAACGTTCAGATCGGCGCCCGCAGCGTGCTCCAGGGCAGCGATCATATCAGCAACGATTCCGTGATCGACGAAGACGTTTGCCTTTTTCCACGCGTGACTTTGTATCCGCGCACCCAATTGGGAAAACGGGTGCGAGTTCATGCAGGAACCGTACTGGGCTCTGACGGTTTCGGTTATGTTCTAGATGGGCCAATGCATCGCAAAGTTCCACAGATAGGAAACGTGGTCGTTAGCGATGATGTTGAAATCGGCGCGAACGTGACTATTGACCGGGGCGCTCTCGGTCCAACCGTAATCGGCAAAGGCACCAAAATCGATAACCTCGTTCAGATCGCACATAACGTAGTCGTCGGGGAACATTGCCTGGTTGTCGCTCAGGCTGGAATCGCGGGCAGCACCAAACTCGGCCATTACGTTACTCTCGCGGGCCAGGTTGGGATCGCCGGACACCTCAAAATCGGGCATAAAGTTGTGGTAGCCGCCCAATCCGGGGTGATGCACGATATTCCCGAAGCGGAAAAATGGTTCGGCTCGCCCGCCCAACCGGACCGCAAATGGAAGCGCCAACTACTTGCGCTCCATCAGTTGCCACACTTATTGAAGCGGGTTACAGAGCTTGAAAAAGCTGTGGGAATCGATCCCGAAGAAGAACCTGCCGAAGGATAAAGGCGAGGTTCGGGTGCGCTCGACAGTTTTTGATTAACTAACGATTTCGTTACGGGCGTTCGAACGGCCCAGCGGTCCGTTCGCTACCTCACGCGCTGAACCGCTAATAGTCATTTGCGCAAATTCACAACAATTGACTGACACTTTGATCGCACGCGGGATTTTCAGTGTTCTTGAACTGTGCCGGGTTTATTGAAACACTGGTGCGATGTTCTGGTGTGACCAATTAGTAGAAAAGCTCGAAAGTCCGCAAACGATCAACGACTCAAAAACGCCCTCGGGACGAGCCCACGTCGGCGCTTTACGCGGGCCATTGATCCACGACGCCATTTTTCGAACGCTCAAGTCCCGTGGCGTTCCTGTTCGATTCATGTTCGGCTGCGATGATTATGATCCCGTCGACGAAATCCCCTACGGCGAGCGCGAGCATTTCGAAAAATACCTTGGGGCACCACTTTGCAACGTCCCTCCTCCTCCAGGATCCGGTGCCACGGACATGGCGGACCATTTTATTTCCGAATTCTGGGGGGTATTCAAAGACCTCGGCATCGAGCCCGAATTCTATCGCATGCGCGATGTGTATCGCTCTGGAAAGTTCAATGAATCGATCGACACCATTCTGCGCCGTGCCGAGGTGGTCCGCAGCATCTACAAGAAAGTAAGCGGTTCCGAACGCCCGGAAACCTGGCATCCATTCCAGGTCGTCTGCGAGAATTGCGGCCGCATCGGCACCACCGAGGTGACCGCCTACGATGGCAAAGAAGTCACCTACCAATGCCGGCCTGATCTCGTAAAGTGGGCGGTCGGGTGCGGCCACCGCGGCAGCATTTCGCCTTTCGACGGGAATGGCAAATTACCATGGAAGCTTGAGTGGTGTGCAAAATGGAAAACGTTCCCTGTCACCATCGAAGGCGCCGGTCAGGACCACAGTACCAAAGGCGGCTCGCGCGACGTGGCCATGGCCTGTCTGCGCGCCATCTTCGGGCAGGAACCGCCGCTTAATTGTCCCTACGATTTCTTTCTGGTCGGTGGCGCCAAAATGAGCTCTTCCAAAGGCGTTGGCGTTTCATCCCGCGGCATGGCCGACTTCCTTCCAGCAGAAGTGCTGCGGTTTCTGATGATCCGCACCACCCCAAAACATCACGTGAATTTCGATTCATCCGAAACACACGTGATCAAGGTATTTAACGAATTTGACCGGTTGCACCACCGCTATTTCCACGATCCGAAAGTCACAGCCGACGAGAAACGGGTTTACGAATTATCCTGTCCGAAACCCGAAGGAGATTATTGGGTCGCGGAATTCCAGCTCGTTACCGCGCTCATCCAGATGCCACATCTCGATGTCGTGCGCGAACTCGAGAAACGCAAAGGCTCTCCGTTCACAGAACTCGATCGCAGACATTTGGACCTGCGCATTCGCGCCGCAAATTACTGGCTGACCCATTACGCAACCGAAGAAGAGAAAACCCGTTTGCAGGATACATTGCCTGCTCGGGCTCAGGAACTCACTGCGACGCAACGCGGATTCCTGCAAACACTCGCCCGCCTGCTCCCGGAAACCAAATGGACCGGAGACGATCTGCAGGTTTGCATATTCAGCGCCGCGCGCCTCACCCCGATCGATCAGCCAAGTGCATTCAAAGCGATCTATCGCGTGCTGCTCGATCGCGAAGCCGGCCCAAAAGCGGGCAACCTCCTTTCATTTCTCGACCGCGATTTCGTCATTCGCCGCTTCTCGGAACTTCCCGTCGATCAAGAAAAATTCTGGGAAGAAACGTCGATTACGGAAGCAGCCCTGAAAGAGTGGCTCATCAAAGAGAAAGCCATCGTCTCCACCGCAACTGCCCGGATCGAATCTCTTTCCGGCGGATTAAACATTGCAGAATTCAAGGTCGGAATGACCGATGGAAAAACGTATATCAGGCGCATTCGCCTCAACTCAGCCGATTCTTCGGAGAGCGCGATCCACGCGTGGCTGGCCAACCTGAGCCAGGA
>JAQGOX010000282.1 GCA_028293365.1 Verrucomicrobiales bacterium
ACGAGATGCCCTTCGTAATCAGGCAAATGTTCGCTG
This sequence comes from Verrucomicrobiales bacterium, assembly GCA_028293365.1. GTDB lineage: Bacteria > Verrucomicrobiota > Verrucomicrobiia > Limisphaerales > SXQI01 > JAQGOX01. The sequence goes on from JAQGOX010000282.1 coordinate 37, forward strand.
AGCGGTTCGATGGTAGCGGCCGCCCCACCGCCCTGGTACTCCGTCAGCGGAACGAACATCCATCCGGCGGTTTGCGGTTTGCCCCAGGTGCCGTCGTAAATATTTTGGCGGGCATGAATGAGCTGCTGGGCGCGGGGCAGCGACCAGTTGTCTTCTCGATAGCCCATGCCGGTCTTGCTCCCTCCAGCGAGGAAATAATAGTCGGGCTGATTAGCGTAAACTCCATGTTCCCGGCACCAGGTGTAGAGTTGTGTGTTCATGCTCCAGTTGACCCACTGGGAATCGTTCAGCCCGTGATGGCCGGGATGAGTGGTTGAGGCGCAGAGGTCGCCGGGGTAGGGACCATCGTGCTCGAGCAGATCCAAACCTGTCGCCGAAATGAAATTCGTCAGCTTTTGGAAATAATCGATCCCCCATTGGCTGCCAAAACAGGGCGCCTGACCGAAGATCGCGCCGCCTGGCTTTCCGGTCTTGGGATCGATCACATCGTTGTCAGCGTTGATGCCGCGGCTGCTGAAAAGGGAGTAGGCGCCTACTTCAATTCCTTTTGCGTGGGCGTAATCGACATCGGCTTTTACCTTCGCGAGGTAATCCGGAGCCTGGTTTTCCATATTCAGTCCGCTTCCAAAAGTATAGATGATCATCTCGAAACCGACCGTGGCACATTGGTCAACGGCTGCTCGGAACGCCTCTGTCTTCGCACTGCGGACGTGCATCATGATGGGGTTTTCGGTGGTCCAGGGCGCCAGCGCTTGCTGAACATGCCGCAGGGTGAGGCCCTGCCGTTCGCGGTCCGTGGAATCGTGAATGACCAGATAACTTCGGAACGTAGTGAACGCCGTGTTGGGTTCAATACGTGCATCGGGACCGACCGGGGGCTGGATTACGAGAACGCAGGGAGTATTGAGCGAGTAACTCACCTGCGACTTAAAGAGCTTATCGGGTTGCCAGGTGGTGGTGTGATTCCCCGTATTGATATCCATCCCATTGAACATGTAATCGCTGAAGACCTCAATCGCCGGGGTTCGCCAGGCGACAGTCTTGCGTTCGTCCACGGCCGCTTCGGCTTCGACAATCGACAGGTGTTCCTGAACGAAATGCTCGAGTGTAATCGAATGAGTGCCGTGGTTTGAAATGGTGATCCATTTTCCAATCACCGGGATTCCGTCGTAGATTTCGTAGTGAATATTGATGCTCAAACCATGCACATCGTCCGCGATGCCGTTATAGAGAAAATCGATCGCCTTTCCGGGAGGTGGCCACGGAAGATTTGCGTGATGCCTTTTTTGTTTCCATTGCAGTGGAGTCTGGACAGCGCTGAGCGCATAACCCGCAAACTGAAAGTCCGGCGCGGCATTGGTCAGTCTGGATATCCATTCGGGCAACAAATAAGCCCGATCGGCCTGGCCTGAAAATCCGCCGATATCATGAACTCTTCCCGCAATCGTTATTTGTGCTTCCGGTCCGGTGGCCCGCAAGAGGGAATTGCCCTCCATTAAATTATCGAATCCGACTGTGCCGGCAGTCGGTCCGAGACGAAAGGTTCGTCGAATTAAGCCGTTTTCCAATACGAGTGATTGATCGTCGCCGCCGCGCCGGATCGAAGCAATCGTGTTGGAATGATCGATCAACCAATCATTGCGTCGCGCAGTCGCGAGTGTGGAATCGGACACTTCCAACGAGCTCGCGTTGGTCAGCAACGCGGCGCGGCTCTGAAGTGAATGAGTTGCGAGTACGGTCCAGAGAATTGGCTGGCAAAATAATAGAAGGAATCGGCGCACGTTCGTCTGACGCGGTGCGTCGAACGCAAATTCGAGATCTCTCAGAGGAGATGCTTGTGGACACGAGCGTATTTGTTTCAGCGTTGATCTCGGCCGATGGAGCGAATCGGCAAATGCTTCGCCTTTGCCTCCAAGGCGCGCACACTCCGATCATAGGCAAGAAGCTTTTTCAAGAATACGAAGACGTTTCCGGGTGCGATCTCATTTTCGAACGATCATTATTAACAAAGGAAGAACGTGAAGAGTTGCTCAACGGTTTCGTGGCGGTCTGCGAATGGACGCCAGTTTTTTTTCTTTGGCGGCCAAATCTGCCCGATGAAGGCGACAATCACTTGATTGAATTGGCTGTTGCAGGTAGGGCTGATGCCGTCATTACCCACAATATCAAAGATTTCAATCGCGCCGAATTGAAGTTCCCGGATTTTGAAATATTGACTCCAAAAGAATTGCTGAATTGATAGGATAAATCATGGCCACAATGACAATCCGAGTGACTGACGCGAAGCATGCGCGCCTTAAGAAGCTCGCGGAGCGCCAGGGTCTCAGCTTAAACAAATTGTTTGAGGAATGGTCCAACATCGCCATCGCGCAATTTGATACAGAAGCCTGGTTCCGGGCGCGGGCGGCGAGGGGAAATCCGAAGCGGGCGTTGCAACTGCTCGATAAGTTGGATGCGGCGTCGCAAAAGAAACGCTCCTAACTTTGCGAGCCGAGCCGGGCGCAACAGGAGCCTGAAAATAGAGGGGACGGTTGGCCTAGCACAGGGGACAGTCTCACAGCGGAAGACACCAGAATGGCTGACACCGGAACGTGGTGAACGTTCGACCCAGGCTGTCAGCCTGAAGGATTTTTCTAAAAATTCAACAGGCTCGTGCCAGGTCTTTCGGGGCCTCTCCCCTTGTATTTCCCCCCCATCGGATGGAAAGGGAAATGGATTTTTGGTGACTGTTAACCCCGGGTAAGGCTTCGTTATGATAAGAATTGCCGATAACGGGGCAAGTAGCGTTGCCGGTATTTTACAGAAAATATATTAGTGACGCGATGGGAGGGTGGTTTGATTTCATCGCTGATTAGCAGCTACGGGGAAAGCGGTAGGGGGCTACCGCAGTCCAAGACGCTGGCGCGAGTAAGGACGCTCTACCGAGGTCGAGTCGGCGCGTTCGGATCGATTGTGCAAAGGTGTCCTTAAGTTTTCTCACCTAACTGATCCGTTTTTAGGGCATTTCAACAGGCAAACAGGCGGTTCGGGCCTTAACTTCACCTGCGTTTTTCAGGAGAAAAGGTTGGGTCGGTATTTGATGCCAGAATTAACATTGTAGTTCAGCAATCTTCAATTTGACCTGTGGTGAGGTTGGTCGGGAATTGCAGTGCGGGGCTAAGGTGCCAGTTTCCGTGGCAGATTCTCGTCCAACAGGATCTTCACGCCGGTTGAAGTTCTCTTCGATGCGCAATTTCGGTTAGAGCGCCACGCACCGACTCCTCAGTCAAGCTCGGATAAGCGTCCACGATCTCGGCGACAGAGAGCCCAGCAGCCAGGGATTCGAGAATAAGCGATAATGAAATCCGCGTGTCACGTACACGAAGACTCCCTCCGAGGTGTCCCGCGTCAGCGACAATCCACTTATGCATACAGACCAGCTTATAACGCTTCCGGATGTCTCTCAAGTTGCAAAATAGGGGGAGGGTAATGCTCGACGCATATACCCGCGGTCCATTCGGCGCTCAGATGCGTTATCCGTGAATCGTAAGGACCGAAGGGAAGAAATTCTCGCGCAGAGCCGCCGAGGCGCTGAGATTTACAAGTTTGTACGCCGAAGGATCCTATTCGTGCGTTAGAAAGTAGATGCCGCATCGGATGCGGCGCGCGAGCGCACAAATGATTATTTTAGGGCGAATTCTAACCCTGGGTAGTTTCTCTGGGCGCGCGAAACAACCCAGGGCTTAGATCTGGAACCCTCGTTGGGGTTCTAAAAGCAGGGCCGCACGGTCGCGGTGCTGCCGGGTGGATAGCATATTAAGCAGCGATTTCTATTGCATCACTCCAATCCCGCAATTTCTTTGAAGGGATGCCTTTCCATCGGATGGAAAGGGGAAAGGATCTTTGGTGACTGTTGCCCCGGGTGGTCGCTCGGGCCACGTGAAACGTGGTAAACGCACGTGAAACGTGTTGAAGCTCGACCCGGGGCTATTGTCGTTCCGCCCCGCTGGGGCTCAGTTCTACCATGCACTGCAGCGAACGGCGGCGGGCCGTCGCGGTTGCAGTCGATGCGTCTTCCACCTTTGCCCTCGAAAGGCTTCGGCGGACGGGCAGTGGCCGCCGGGGCTGAGCTTCATGGGGCGCATCTCTGAATGAGGACACTTTTTGCTGGACTACCAGAAGAGTGGATGATAA
>JAQGOX010000316.1 GCA_028293365.1 Verrucomicrobiales bacterium
TGGTTGTCGCCTCCGGACGTTTGTAATCCGGTCCGACCATGCAACCGGCGACAACGATCAGGAGGGTTGAGGAACGGACCATCCCAAAACGCCCCGCAAGGACCTCTGCCAGACAAAAGCAAATGCCCTGTGAGTTCGGAGTTCTAGTTTTCTGGAAATATTTCACGCGGTGAAGTTATTTGGATGCGACGGAGCTGACTGGTTCTACGATTTGAACCTTGCTGCCGCTGACAAGAGAGTCATACGGATTCGTGATGACACGATCTGCGGGAGTGATCCCGCCCTCGATTTCGACGCTTTGTCCGAAATCACGACCGATCTGAACCTTTCGCAGTTCGACTGTTCCATTGGAATTCACAAGGGCCACCTGCAGACCCTCCGCGCGGAACAGCAACGTGTTGGATGGCAATGTCAATGCGGAATTGCCCGTGTTTCCGTCGAATCGCACTTCGCCAAAGCTGTAAGGCAGGATTCGATGCTGTGAATTATCCACCTCGAGTTGCACCAGGAGCGTCCGGGAAGTAGTCGAAATGGACTCCGAGGTCGTCACCACCTTTGCGGGAAAGGGACGGTCCTTCAGTTCAGGAATTGAAAGAGTCGCAGGCTGCCCGGGGACGATGCCCAAGGCGCCCGGTTGCGGCACTCGGATATATACACGGAGTCTGTCCGCCTGAGCTAAATGGAACATTTCCTTTCCACCGCTCCCCGCTACGATGAGGTCGCCTACGTCCACAGCGCGGATCGTGACGGTACCCGCGAATGGCGCCACAACCCGCTGAAACGAGACCAACTCCTGCAGTCGTCGCATGTTGGCCCGCTCGGCTTCGACGCTCGCGACTGCCGTTTCGCGCGCTGCCGCTTTCTCAGCGGCAGCTTGCTCCGAGACCGACGAGGTTTTCAGCAACTCTTTCCAGCGATTATCAGTAACCTCCGCCAGGTGCAGGTTAGCCTGCGCCAGGGCGAGTTGAGCCCTGGCCTGTTCGAGTTGTTGGTCCAAATCCGGCGTCTCAATTATTGCAAGCTGCTGTCCCGCCTTCACATGCGCGCCAATATCCGCGTCCCAGTTCTTTAGGTAACCGTTCGCTCGAGCAAAAATGGAAGCTTCAAGCCAGGGCTTGACCTCCGCGGGCAACACCAGGCCGTCATGATTCGTTCCTGGTGTGGCCGAAACAACCGACACAGAAGGAATCGCCAATTGGCCTGTATCGGTTGCGGTCGACCGGCTTTGTTTCATGCGCGGCAGGAAGCCGAGCAAAAGTCCCCCGATAATTAGTAGTGCGATAATCGCTCCGACAAAGAGTCCGCGTTTGGAATGCGTTTTCGCGGTTGCATCCTTTGAATCTGGAGGCGGGTCCGGAGGGGGTTGTTTCCCATTCTGTTGGGTCTCCGGCAGTTCGTTGTGCTTCAATCCGTTCATAATAATAACATCCTCAGGCATGAATCGGGGTTGGTAGAGCTCCATGGGCCGGCTGACTCGATTCGTTTGTTTTGCGCGCTGGAACCTTGCGGTGCAGCATGGTGAACACCACCGGAACGAAAAAGAGAGTCGCCACAGTGGCAAGCACGAGGCCACCAATCACGGCGCGACCGAGAGGCGCGTTTTGTTCGCCTCCTTCTCCCAGGCCCAGAGCCATCGGGACCATCCCGATGATCATCGCCAGAGCGGTCATAAGCACCGGACGCAGACGGCCAGTGCCAGCTTCCCATGCTGCTTTGAGCGGCACCATCCCCTCGTGGAGATGGGTCCTGGCAAATGTCACCACCAGCACGGAATTCGCGGTGGCAACACCTATGCACATAATCGCCCCCATCATGGCCGGAACGCTTAGAGTGGTATGGGTAAGAAACAATCCCCATATGACTCCAGCAAGCGCACCAGTCAGGGCGGTGAGGATAATAAAAGGATCAAGCCAGCTCTGAAAATTAACGACGAGCAGCAAATAGATCAGCGCCACCGCCATGAGCAAGCCGACACTGAGGCCGACGAAGCTGGATTGCATTGTCTGTGCCTGCCCGCGGAGTACTATAGTGCTGCCATGAGGCAGCGCTTTTTTCGCGGCGGCAATAATCGGTTGCAGATCCTTGAGCACGCCACCCAGGTCTCGACCGCTCACGCTGCCGAAGACGTCGATCACCGGCATCACATTATAGTGTGAATAAATAGGCTGGCTGTTGGTACGGGAAAATGAGGCGACATTTGCCAGCAACTGCTCGTTCCCACTGCCGGCGCTTCCAGCAGTCAACGGCATTGAGTTGAGATCGGAGAGCGAGGTCATTCGATACTCCGGCGCTCGAATGTTCAGAAGATATTGAACGCCGATGCTCGAATCGAGCCAGTATGCAGGTTGCACCTGGGTGCTGCCGCTTAGACCGAGCAGAACCGAACCGGCGATGTCGCGTTCAGAAAGATTGAGTTCGGAAGCCTTTGTTCGGTCAATGGCAAATTCAAACCGAGGCAGGTTAGACGGCTGCTGTACCCGCACATCTACCGCCCCGGAAACGTGCCGAATTTTTTCAGCGATGGAAGCGGCGACCTGTTGATTGGCAGCCAGGTTTCGTCCGACCACCTGAATATCGTAGGGCGCGGGCAAGCCAAAATTAATCGTTTCGCTCACAATGTCCGCCGGGAGGAAATAAAAGGTTATACCGGGGTAGTTGCGGTTGAGGGCAAGCCGGAGGTTTCGAACATAGTCCGCCGTAGGCCGGTGGCCCGTCTTCAACGAGACCATGATATCTGCGTCAGCAGGCCCGGCAGTCCCGCTGTCGTTATAGCTCAGGTTAATTCCGGAAATGGGTAAGCCAATATTATCAATAATCCCCTGAAGGTCCTTGGACGGAATCTCATGGCGGATACTCTCTTCGACGTGATCGACGAGCACTGCGGTCTCCTCAATCCGCGTCCCGGTGCCGGCGCGCACATGCAAGCGAAAAGTGCCCGCATCGACACTGGGAAAGAAGTCCTGTCCGAGGAACGGAACGAGCAGCCACGAGGCCAGTGAAAAGGCCATGAATATTACAGCGAACAGCACGCGATGATCCAAAATGCCACCGAGCAAATTGTGGTAACCCTGCCGGAACCGATCGAAGACCCGTTCGAAGCCTTGCTGCAATAGCACCAGAGGCCTGAGCCAGATCGGAACTTGAGCCGCACTCGCGTGCTCCGTGTGATTCACATTCCGCTCAAACCACATTACCAGCGTCGGCACGAGCGTGCGGGATAATGCATATGAAGCCAGCACCGCGAACACGACTGCCTCGGCCAGAGGCGCAAACAAATATCGGGCCACTCCTGTAAGAAAAAACATAGGAACGAAGACGATACAAATGCAAAGTGTCGATACCATCGCGGGCAGGGCGATTTCTCCGGCGCCGATCATGATTCCGTCCTCCAGGGTTTCCCCGGCCCGTAAGTGCCGCTCGACATTTTCGATGGTCACTGTGGCGTCGTCCACCAGGATGCCCACCGCAAGGGCCAGGCCGCCCAGCGTCATCAGGTTGATGGTTTGGCCGAAGGCGCTGAGCAGGGCCAGGGATGCCAGGACGGAAAGCGGGATCGAAATGGCAATAATGAGAGTGCTCCGCCACGAACCGAGAAAGAGGAGGATCATTGCCGCGGTCAATGCCGCAGCAATGACTCCCTCCCTGATTACGCCGCTAACAGCGGCCGTGACGAAGAGTGATTGATCGGCAAATTGCTTTATTTGCACGTCGCTGCTTAGCGTGTTTGTGACGGTTCCCATGGCGGTTTTGACCCCGTTGGCGACGCTGAGTGTGGACGCGCTGCCATTCTTGAGGATGCTAAGCAAGGTGCTGCGCACGCCGTCCTGGCGAACCAGGTTCTGTTGGGGCATGTACCCGTCGCGCACCTGTGCGACGTCACGAACACGAATCAACGCTCCATCAATCGTTTTGATCGGTAAATCGTTCAGCCGCGCGATCAGCCGTGGGCTGGTATTGAGGTCGATTGGATATTCGTTGGGTCCGATCTTGGCTGTCCCGCTCGGGAAAACGAGGTTCTGGGCATTAATGGCGGTTACAACGTCCTGTGCCAAAAGGTTCTGTCGCTCTAGAGCCTTGAGGTCCAGGTCCACGGAAACGACACGCTGCTTGCCACCAAAGGGATAAGGAATGCCCACGCCTGGCACGCTTATGAGGCCAACTCGCACCGTGTTCAATGCGAGATCGAAAGTTTCTTGCTCGGAGAGGGTTTTACTGCTGATCCCATATTGCAGAATAGGCACTGTGGAGGCGTTATAGGTAATAACCAGAGGGGGAGTAGTGCCTGCCGGAAGCTGTTTCAGAATGGTTTGGCATTCGGCGGTGATCTGAGCCACACCGGCTTCGGCCGAAACCCCTGGCTGGAAAAAAACTTTGATGACCCCTACGCCATCGTACGACGTTGATTCTATGTGCTCAATATTGTTGACGGTCGTCGTGAGCGCACGCTCGTCGGTGTACACCATGCGTTGCTCGATGTCTTTTGCGCTCAGACCGGTGTACTGCCAAACGACGCTGACGACCGGAATATTAATGGACGGAAAAATGTCGGTTGGCGTGCGCAATAGCACAAAGGGGGTCAATAACAGTAACAAAAGAGACGCCACGACAAACGTGTAAGGGCGGCTGAGTGCCAATCGAACGATCCACATATCCTAATTCCTCAGTTTCACGGTGATCTCGCTCCGTTCGTGCGGCCATTCAGCATTCGCACGCGAGCCCTCGAGATTCTGTTTATGTTTACTCATTTGCAGTATTTTCAACGTTTCGATGCCATCCGGATAACGGAATCCTCCTCCTCCTGTTGCAAAGCCAATGCCAAATATTACGAACGCCTTTGGAATTTTTTGAACCGCCGTTCTGACAAGGGGTTATCATGAGGGGTGTGATTATAAAAATACCGGTTCTGCCGGTTTAGACGTTCCGGGCATGACGCTGCGTCGGCGATATGTCGAACGGTCGCCGCCACTTTTTCAATTGAAAGTCATTTTGTGCGGGATATTCAGGCGCTAATAGTTTGGCACCAAATTTGCACGGAATGATTCTGTGGAAAAACTATTACCTCAACAGCCTGGGGAATTCATGATCAATGTAATCGTCAACGGTATGGTAACGGAAGCGAGGTCTCAGGAGCGCCTGGTCGATCTCCTCAACCGGACGAACGCCAAAATCCCTCAAGTTTGTTACCACCCGCAGCTCGGCCCTATTCAAACTTGCGACACCTGCATGGTGGAAGCGGACGGAAAGCTAGTCAGAGCTTGTGCCACTCAGGTAGTGCCCGGAATGAATATCTCCACAGTCTCCGCAACGGCCGATGCAGCTCGACGAGAAGCTTTTGACCGGATTCTCGGCAATCACATGCTTTACTGCACGGTTTGTGACAACAACAACGGCAACTGCACAGTCCACAACACTACCAAGCTCCTGGCCGTGGAGCACCAGAAGATTCCGTTCACGAAGAAGCCGTACGCGGTCGACAACTCTAACCCATTTTATCGATACGATCCGGATCAGTGCATTCTCTGCGGACGTTGTGTGGAGGCCTGCCAAAATGTGGAGGTTAACGAGACCCTCTCGATTCGCTGGGAAGACCCGCATCCGCGAGTCCTGTGGGATGGCGGGAAACCCATTGGTGAATCGAGCTGCGTTTCTTGCGGCCATTGCGTCACGGTTTGTCCCTGCAATGCCTTAATGGAGAAATCGATGGTCGGCGAGGCCGGATTCTTCACTGCGTTGCCGAAAAGTGCGCTGGAGGATATGATTGATATAGTCAAAGGCGTGGAACCGGATACCGGGTACGGAGCAATCCTGAAAGTTTCGGAGGCTGAAGCGGCGATGCGTGAATCCCGCATTCGCCGCACTAAAACCGTATGCACCTATTGCGGTGTTGGTTGCAGCTTCGATGTCTGGACCAAAGACCGGCAAATTCTGAAAGTCGAGCCGCTTGACGGCCCGACCAATGGAATCTCGACCTGTATCAAAGGAAAGTTTGGCTGGGATTTCGTCAACAGTTCTGACCGATTAACCAGGCCACTCATACGCGAAGGCGGCGAGTTTCGTGAGGCGACCTGGGATGAAGCGCTTGGCCTCGTCGCACGGAAATTGGCGGAAATCAAGGCGCGGAGCGGTCCAGACTCACTGGCTTTCATCTCCTCTTCAAAATGCACAAATGAGGAAAGTTATCTAATGCAGAAGCTGGCCCGCGCCGTAATCGGGACGAACAACATGGACAATTGTTCCCGGTACTGCCAGGCGCCAGCGACGATGGGCTTGTTTCGCACAGTTGGTTACGGTGGGGATTCGGGATCTCTCAAGGACATTGAAAACGCCAGCCTTGTCGTTATTATCGGCAGTAACACGGCTGAGGCCCATCCTGTCATAGCCACCCGAGTAAAACGCGCCCACAAACTTCGGGGCCAAAAGCTAATCGTCTCCGACTTGCGCAGGCATGAAATGGCGGAACGCGCCGATCTCTTCCTGCATCCAAAGCCAGGCACCGACCTCGTTTGGATCTCCGCCATCACCCGTTACATTCTCGATAACGGCTTGGCCAAAACGTCGTTTTTGGAGAATTCGGTGAATGGTCTGGAGGAATACAAAAAGAGCCTTGAGACCTTCACAATGGAATTTGCTGCGAAGACATGCTGCCTGACGATTGAGACTTTGGAGCAAGTGGCGCACATGATCTCCGAGGCGGAAGGTGTCTGTATTCTTTGGGCCATGGGGGTAACCCAACACAGCATGGGATCGGATACTTCCACCGCAATTTCGAACCTCTTGTTGGTCACCGGCAATTACATGCGGACTGGCACCGGCGCGTACCCTTTGCGCGGCCATAATAATGTGCAGGGCGCAAGCGATCACGGTGCGATGCCGAATTACCTCCCGGGATACCAATCGGTGGATGATCCCGAAGTGCGCGCTCGCTTCGAGGCGGGTTGGAAAGTCAGACTCCCAGCCTTGAAAGGCCTCGATAACCATGAAATGATCGAGGCGATTCACCAGGGCAAACTCAAGGCCATGTACTTGTTTGGCGAAGAAATCAGTCTCGTAGACTCCAATTCAAACTTTGTTAACGATGCCCTGAGTCAACTCGAATTCTTTGTGGTCCAGGATATATTTTTCAGCGATTCCTGCCGGTTTGCGGATGTTGTCTTGCCTGCAAGTCCCAGCCTTGAAAAAGATGGGACATTTACCAATACCGAACGGCGCATTCAACGACTCTATCAAGTCTTTGAGCCTTTGGGTGAAAGCCGCCCCGACTGGCAAATCATTCAGGACCTCGCCAATCGTCTCGGCGCGAATTGGAAATTCGAACATCCGTCCGCGATTTATACTGAGATTGCTTCGCTCACCCCGCTTTTCGCCGGAGTGAGTTACGACCGCCTGGAAGGGTACAAAAGCCTGCAATGGCCTGTCGCTGCGGACGGCTCCGACCAGCCGCTGCTGTATACCAGTCGATTCAATTTCCCGGACGGCAAAGCAAGGCTATTTCCAGTGATATACAGTGAGCCGAACGACCAGGTGAACGATGAATTCGATTTGCATTTGAACAATGGCCGCCTGCTGGAACATTTCCACGAAGGAAATCTGACGTACCGCAGTGCCGGCATCCGGGAACAAACGCCGGATACATTCGTGGAACTCTCACCGGAACTCGCGACGGAGCGTGCGATCGAAAGTGGCGCCTGGGTCCAACTGATTTCCCGGTATGGCCAGGTCCGGGTCCGTGCTTTGGTGACCGATAGAGTTGAAGGCAAAGAACTTTACATGCCGATGAACTCTTCGGAGAGTCCTGTAAATCGGCTCACAGGCAACTTCACGGATAAAGTAACTCATACCCCTGCTTACAAAGAAACATCGGTTCAATTGCGGGTTCTGGGCGAAAACGGTCCGAGCCCGCTGCCACGAAGCAACCCGCGTTTTGGCCGGCGAACGCCGCAGCGCGGCGTTGAGGTGGAGCGAAAATGGAACCGGGCTGACTACCGGCTTCCCGGAAGTCCGATTGTATTTCACGCGACAAAAGCAAAAGCAAACGGAAAAAACGGAACCTGATTTACCTTGAAACGAGTATTACCAGGAACTGAATTCAACCCCCAACTCTCATCCAATCATGGCCCAACCCATCCCTCTGGAACTGCCGCCACGCGATCCCCGTGGGGAACTATCAACTCGGATACAGAATGCCCCTCTGGAGCACGCTGAGGCAATGCTCGCCGCCTATGAGGTCCTCCAGGGGCTCCATAATCGTGGCGTACTCGAACTTCTCCGCGGTGCCCTCGGCTCCAGCGACAAAGTGATCGAGATAATTGTCCAGTCCGCGAATACTCCCTCGGCAATTCGCGGAATTCGTAACATCATGATTCTGGCGAAGATTCTTGGAACCATCGAACCGGAATTAATAGAAGAGTTCGCATGCGCTTTGCCGGAGGCGATCGCCCGGACGAAGGCGCATGAATCACGACCGCCCGGTTTCTGGGGACTATTCAGACAGTTCACCAGCAGAAACTCACGCCGGTGCCTGCTTCTGTTCGGCTCTTTTCTTGAAGCATTCGGAAAAAAGCTGTCCGCCCAGGGATCGACGCCTGATCAGACACAATGAAGTGCGCCCTCCTGGTTTTCGTCCCCGAAACCCCAGGCACAACCCCAGCCACCACTGTACATGAGCAGGCAATATTCGATCGTCACAATTGCCCGCAACAGGATATCTGGGTCCGAATTACTTCGAGCAGCCGCCGCACCTGTCGACTCGGATTTCAGCTCGTTGAAACGAAACGAATGCGTGTCTCTGGCAACATCAGAGACCACATGCCTGATGAGCACTTCAGCACTCCCAGCTCTAACATCGTCATCAAATACGACGCATATTTTCAGTGGACGCTCGGTTTCCTCCGTTGCGGTGTTATGCGTGTTGACACCACCAGGGGACAACACCTTAAGTGACGTTTTCATCAACTGAACCTCTTGCATAACCAATGCCAGGTCGGAATCAGTTAGCCAAAATTCTGTTCGGCATCGTCTGGACAGGGTCTTTAGCGCCGAAGAAGTTCGTACGCTGATATTCCTGCTTCGCGAAGAGGGGTCTTTAGTTCGACATCGAGCCGAACGGTCGGCATCCAATATCACAGAAGAAAGGAGCAGGGGACTGCCTGGCGGGAATGCGTTAAGAACTTCGTAGGGGGCGTTCTTCGGCACTTATTATTTCGCAAAGCTTCATTTTGCACACCTGTACCAAAGGACAGTGGTCGATGGTAAATCATCGAATACAGTGTTGGCCAGATGTTGCGCCTATGCACTTCCGCGATTTAAGCGAATCTCAAATAGTAGCGCTCGCCATTACCGCCGAGGAGGAGGACAGCCGCATCTATCGCGATTTTGCCGAATCGCTGCGTGCGGATTTCCCAGCGACCGCGGAATTGTTCACAAAAATGGCTCGGGAAGAGGATGGACACCGGCATCGGTTGATCGAAGTGTATCGCCAAAGATTCGGCGAGCATATCCCCCTCATCCGGCGGCAGGACGTGAAAGGCTTCATCATGCGCCGCTCGTCGTGGTTTAAGGGCGCGCTCGCGCCAGGACGCGCTCGTGAAGAGGCGGCCCTGATGGAAATTGAAGCACGCCGGTTTTACGAAGCGGCGGCGCAGCGAACCAGCGATGCCGGCATACGCCAACTCCTCGATGATCTGGCTCAGGAAGAGCAGCGACACGAAGCCACCGCCGAGGAAATTACAGATGCGCAGACAAAGTCCGGTGCACTAACCCATGAGCGGGAAGTTGCGCGCCGGGTGTTTGTATTGCGCTTCGTCCAACCGGGGCTTGCCGGGCTGATGGATGGCTCGGTATCCACGCTCGCGCCATTGTTCGCTGCCGCGTTTGCCACGGGTAACACGCTGGCGACATTCAAGGTTGGGCTTGCAGCCTCGATCGGCGCCGGCATCAGCATGGGCTTTGCCGAGGCGTTATCGGACGACGGCAAACTGAGTGGGCGTGGCGCACCCTGGCTTCGCGGCGCTGTCTGCGGGCTTATGACAACCCTCGGCGGACTGGGCCATACCATGCCGTATCTTATCCGCGATTTTCATCTCGCCACGACCGTCGCGCTCGTTGTCGTGGCTGCCGAACTGGCGGTCATCGCGTGGATTCGCAGGCGGTACATGGACACTCCTTTGCTCTCGGCCGTCTTCCAGGTCGTCGTAGGCGGCGTGCTCGTTTTTCTCGCAGGCTGGCTGATTGGAGCGAGCTAAACGGTTTATACTCGAGCCCTACCGCGCGAGTATATGATCATGAAATGAAATATCGCACCCTCAGTTTTTCATTTCTGTGAGATGGACTAATTTCCTTTGCGGTGCCAAACATATGCTAATGCCAAAGCCGCTCCTGTGGTCCAAACCCTCGGCTGTGATGCGCTACGCAGTGGCGGTCATTTCTGTTATTTTAACCCTCCTCCTTGCCAGGATGCTGGAGCACTATTGGCAAACCACACCCTTTGTATCGCTATTTTTTTGCGCAATCATGTTCAGCGCCTGGTTCGGTGGATTGAGGGCGGGGCTGCTCGCAATCGGTCTCTCCGTTCTGGTTTTCGATTATTATTTTCTTCAGCCACTCCATTCGTTTTTGCCGAATTTGAACGAACTGCCTCGCCTGATCCTTTTCGCGATATCAGGCCTGATAGTTGGATTACTGAGCGCCGCACAACGAAGCGCTACAGAATCGCTCAGAGAGGCACGCGATGACCTGGCGGCAAAAGTTGATGAACTCAGGAGAACCAACGACGCATTGCAGGAGGAAATCACAGAACGAAATCGCGCGCAGCAGGCGCTCCATAAGGTTCAAGCGGACCTCGCCCATATGACACGGTTGACGACCATGGGTGAACTGACTGCTTCGATAGCACATGAAGTCAACCAGCCGCTCACCGCGGTTCTTAACAATGCCAACGCCTGTCTCGACCTGTTGATGCACGGCGCTCCGAATCTTGGAGAAGTCCGGGAAGCGCTGACAGAGATAATTGACGATGCCGACCGCGCGAGCGCCGTCATCATGCGGGTTCGTCAGTTGGCGAAGGGCGCACCCATCGAAAAGTCGCTTCTCAATCTCAACGATATCGTCAACGATGTTCTTACCCTGGCTCGTTATGAGTCAGCCGCGCGCCAGGTCGCCATACGCACAGAACTGTCTGAAGGCCTGCCGCTCGTATTAGCTGACCAGGTGCAACTCCAACAGGTTCTGCTTAACCTCGTGGTTAACGGCATGGACGC
Source organism: Verrucomicrobiales bacterium (assembly GCA_028293365.1). Classification (GTDB taxonomy): domain Bacteria; phylum Verrucomicrobiota; class Verrucomicrobiia; order Limisphaerales; family SXQI01; genus JAQGOX01. The sequence continues at coordinate 11,256 of JAQGOX010000316.1, forward strand.
GATGAGCGCGGTCGAGGCATCAAGGCGGCTCCTGATCATTTGCGGGCGCCGGGAAACTCGGAACTCCACATCGGAGGCTTTGATCAGCGTGCAGGATGCAGGCATCGGATTCAAATCCGAGGAAGTGGACCGGCTTTTCGAAGCGTTCTATACAACAAAGCCGCAAGGCATCGGCATGGGGCTGGCGATCAGCCGCTCGATCATTGAAGATCATGGCGGCCACCTTTGGGCTGAGCAAAATCAAAGATCAGGAGCAACGTTCTCGTTTAGTCTGCCGGCCGCGGAAATTGCCAAATCATGACGAACGTCGAAGCCATCGTATTTATCGTTGATGACGATCTATCGGTTCGTCGTTCCACAGAGCGTCTCATTCGCTCAGCGGGATTAAATGTCCAAACTTTTCTTTCTGCCCAGGAATTCCTAAAAAATCCGCGACCGAAAGGTCCCGCTTGTCTCGTGCTCGATGTGCGCATGCCCGGGTTCAGCGGAATTGACCTTCAACGAGAACTGATGCAGTTGGGAATCAACATCCCAATAATATTCATCACGGGCCACGGCAGCATCCCGATGACTGTCCGTGCTATGAAGGCCGGGGCTGTGGAGTTCCTTACCAAGCCTTTTCGCAGCCACGCATTGCTTGATGCCGTTCACTCCGCCCTCGAACGTGACCGCTCGGCATATAAAGAGCGATCTGAGACGGAAGAATTGCGCGAACACTTCGAGCAACTCACCCCGCGGGAGCGCCAGGTGCTGGCCCTCGTCGCCGCCGGGCTGCTGAATAAACAGGTTGCTGCCGAACTCGCTACCACCGAACGAACGATCAAATTTCATCGAGCCCACATCATGCAAAAAATGGGTGCGGAATCTCTCGCTGATCTGGTTCGAATGGCTGAACGACTCGGTGTCTCAAGCCAGGGCTGACTCGATCATGCACCTGTCCTAAAGGACAGTCAGTCGCCTGTACCAAGGGACAGTAGAACCCCAGGTTTTTCGTCATTAGGTTAGTCCATGAACAGAGTTTGTTTTGAATACTGTAATGGATGCAAAGAATAAAATGCTCCGGGAGCCGCTCGTTTCAATCGTGGACGACGACATTTCCGTAAGAAGGTCAACTCGAAGGCTGCTCCATTGCGCTGGGCTCCGCGCGGAGGCCTTTTCCTCGGCTGAAGATTTCCTCCAATCTGAGAGCATCGCAGAGACAGCCTGCCTGGTGCTCGACGTGCGGATGCCCGGAATGCACGGTCTGGAGCTGCAACGCCGCTTGACTGAAACCAGCCAGGTGATCCCATTATCTTTCTCAGCGCCCGAGCCAGCGAAGAAGAGGAACGTCGGGCATTGCGTGCGGGTGCCGCCAGGTTCTTACGCAAGCCCGTTAGCAAAGAAACATTGCTGCAGGCGATCCGCTCCGTTCTCAATACGCCCCTGAATCCCATGTAACTCTTAAAAAGCTATGACAACAATTATGGATGAACTAGTCCATCCGTCTCCTAATGAGATGGATTGGAAACAAGAAGAGCCCACGGACTTCTGCAAGGATGAAACAGATTTATCAACCGCTGCCGATGTGTTTGCGGGTCAAAGCGCAAACGCCCTGCCACTTCACCACAGGCCACCGCGGGCGCATTACGAATTAGCCGTGCGGCTGCCGGTGCAACCCGAAGTGCAGGCACTCTGCGTCTGGCTCTACGAACCAGCCCAACAGGCCGTCCGCCTTCACGTGCTGCTGGCCGATCTGCCTGCCAGGCTCAAAGCTCGAATGGATATTCCGGTGGAGGATTCTATCGCTGGGTGGGTGTGGCAGCATCAACAACCGCTCATCATCAACGCGGAGGCAGATAAGCGGTTTCCCGAGTTTGCCCGCGGACTGATGGAAGCAGGTATAAAGTCCTTTTGCGGTCTTCCCCTTATGATCGCCGACCGCCTGATCGGCGTCCTGGGCCTTGCGAGCACCACCAGAGCAGATGTATTCCGCACCTTCAAGCTTGAGTACCTGCAAAGAAGCGCTCTGCAGAATTTAGACGGGGCCCGGAGCACCGATCCTCACCTGCCGTCCGTAACGGAGCCCGAGAGTAATCCAGAGCCGAAATATCTCGAGGAGCAAGTGCGTCCCGAAGACATCTTTGAGGACATTATCAGCCGAAGTACGTCGTTGCGGGCTGTGCTCGATCACATCCAAATCGTAGCTCCCACCAACTCCACTGTTCTCATACTTGGGGAAACCGGGACCGGCAAGGAACTCGTCGCCCGTGCTGTTCACAACCGTAGTTCCCGCAGCAATCGCCCCTTCATCCGGGTGAATTGCGCTGCGATTCCTTCTGGACTGCTCGAGAGCGAACTATTCGGCCACGAACGCGGAGCGTTTACCGGGGCCGTCATGCGAAAGCTTGGGCGCTTTGAACTGGCCAACGGAGGCACGCTTTTCCTGGACGAAATCGGCGACATCCCCCAGGAACTCCAGCCCAAGCTCCTGCGCGTACTCCAGGAACAAGAATTCGAACGCCTGGGCAGCACCCAAACTACCCGCGTAGACGTCCGTGTCGTGGCCGCCACGAGTCGCAACCTTCCTCAGATGGTGGCGAACCGGGAGTTCAGAAGTGATCTCTATTATCGCTTGAACGTTTTCCCGGTGCATCTGCCCGCATTGCGGGAGCGACCTGAAGACATCGGATTGCTTGTCCGCCACTTTGTCGATCTTTGCTCGAAGCGAATGAAGAAATCCGTCGATCGCGTTCCGATGACAGCGATGAAGGTTCTATGCAGTTACCCATGGCCGGGCAATGTGCGTGAACTGCAGAATTTCATCGAGCGATCTGTCATTCTTTCGCCGGGAAAGGTTCTGCAGCCTCCTTTGGCCGAACTGGAGGTGAATAAGTACAACGTTGATGCCGGCGAACCCAACGCTGCTTCGAAGGCTACCACCTTAAAGGATGCTGAGCGCGAACACATCATCCAGACGCTGGCCGAAACCGGTTGGACCATCGGAGGTCCGAAAGGAGCTGCCGCCAGACTCGGATTGCCGCGCACAACTCTGGTCTCAATGATGCAAAGGCTCGGCATCGCGCGGACCCAGGCATGAGGTCGCAATGAAAAACGACGACAAATCGCCGCTATGTCGAAACGACGACTCCACTGCGTTGCAGCAACCTGATGATATTGGATTCCCTGCCAGGTGGATTGAAATTGAACCGCTTAAAATACAAGAGCTTGGGATTGACAATGACAGTCCTCGCGAACTTGGAACGGATTCTGCACTAAACAAACTCCATGAAAACAAATGAAAACAAGTATGACCGGTAATTTAAAAATAAAGCAGCTCGGAAACTCTGACATGTACATTACGCCCGTAGGTTTTGGCTCGTGGGCCATCGGGGGAACCGGTTGGCAATTTGCCTGGGGAGATCAAAACGACGACCAGTCGATCGCCGCCATTCATCGAGCCCTCGAACTCGGAGTAAATTGGATCGACACTGCGGCGGTTTATGGTCTGGGGCATTCGGAGGAAATTGTTGCGCGCGCAATGGCAAGCTGGCCGGGCCCGCGTCCTTACGTCTTCACGAAATGTGGCCTCCGCTGGGATTCCAAGGGTCAGGTCGCTCGTGTTCTTACTCGAGCTTCGATCCGAAAAGAGTGTGAAGACAGCTTGCGCCGCCTCCGAGTGGACGCAATCGATCTTTACCAGATTCACTGGCCCATCGAAGGCCCGGGGAAAATTGACGAAGGCTGGAGCGCAATGGCGGAATTGCAGCGCGAGGGTAAGGTCCGATGGATCGGTGTTTCCAATTTCAATGTTGTGCAAATGCGGCGCGCACAAGCTATCGCACCAATCACTTCGTTGCAGCCGCGCTACTCGCTCATCCATCGCGAAGTGGAATCCGAAATACTCCCATTCTGCAACTGGCAGGAAATTGGCGTTATCGCCTATTCCCCGATGGGATCTGGGTTGTTGACGGGAGCCATGACGCGGGAACGCATTGCCAATCTGCCCGAGGATGATTGGCGCAAAAACGACCCCGATTTCAATGAGCCGAAATTGTCAGAGCACCTGGGCCTGGTGGAACGATTGCGCCGGATAGCACAGCGCCATCATACCACGCCGGGGGCAGTGGCGATCGCCTGGACTCTGCAAAACCGGGCGGTGACAGCCGCGATTGTCGGCGCGCGCAAACCCGGGCAAGTCGGTGATATGCTCGCGGCAGCAGCGCTTCGACTGGCAGAGTCCGAAATTCAGGACATCGACCTCGATTCGCAACTCACTGCTTAAAGCCGGACCTTAAACGAATCTTAAACGAATCTAAACATGAAGATTGGCTTTATTGGACTCGGCATTATGGGCAGCCGCATGGCCGGAAACCTGCAAAAACACGGCTATACGTTGGTTATTCACAACCGAACTCGTCATAAAGCCGGGCCACTCCTGGCAGGGGACGCGCGCTGGGCGGCTTCTCCGGCAGACGCGGCCTCTGAAGTGGAGATACTCTTTACCATGCTGGCGCATCCGGAGGCAGTCGAAGAGGCGGCTCTGGGCAAAGATGGTTTTCTCTCCCGCCTGGCCCAGGGCTCGCTCTGGGTGGATTGCAGCACGGTAAACCCGTCGTTCTCCAAACGAATGGCGGAAGAATCGCAAGCCCGTGGACTTCATTTCCTCGGTGCGCCTGTGACCGGTTCCAAAGACGCGGCCGCTGGAGGCAAGTTGGTTTTTTGGGTCGGCGGCGACGCGGTCGATTTGGAAAAGTGCCGGCGGTTGCTGGAGTGCATGGGGAACAAAATTGTTCACACTGGGGGAAAAGGAACCGGGGCGTCGCTCAAAATCGTCGTAAACCAACTACTTGGCGCCACGATGGCCGCCTTTGCGGAAACCCTGGCTCTCGGTGAATCGCTCGGTCTGGCTCGCGACTTATTATTAGGGATTCTCTTAAACACTCCCGCCGCCGCGCCCTTCCTGGCCGGTAAACGGGAACGCATCGAAAGCGGGAATTTTGAGGACGCGGACTTTCCTTTGCAATGGCTGCAGAAAGATCTGCACCTTGCCGCGGTAAGCGCGTACGAAAACGGCGCGGCGATGCCGCTAACCAATGTAGCAAAGGAAATCTATCGCCTCGCGATTCGAGACGGTAAAGGTGAGAAAGACTTCTCCGCTATTTGCGGCTACCTCGGCGAAGATCGAGTCTTTCATACAACCAGGGAAACCCACTCGTAAGCGCTTTTAATTGTATGATTCACGATAAAACACCCGGCAAGGCACACGAACAATTGGGAAGGCGCCTGGGAATTTCACCCTGTTTGAGCATCTGTGTCGCCTTGCTTTTACTCAAGGTGTCCGCCGGCTCTGGCTATGCCTTGCCCGATTTGGCATTACAACCCGTTTTACCCAAATTGACACTTGAACGACCGGTCCGGATGGAAGAGGCACCCGACGGCTCGGGTCGATTTTTCATTCTCGAACAACAAGGTCGTATTCTCATCACTGCCAGGGGAAGCGACGGAAAGATGACCCGGGAATTCCTGAACATTGTTGATCGCAAGCCATACGTTGAAAATGAAGAGGGCTTGCTCGGGCTGGCATTTCATCCTCATTTCCGCACCAACGGATTGTTCTACATATATTACTCCCAGCACAATCCGCGGCGGAGCGTGATCAGCGAATTCAGGACTTCAGTTTCAGACCCGAATAAAGCGGACCTTGCTTCAGAACGAATCCTTCTGGAAGTTCCACAGCCGTTTGGAAATCATAAAGGCGGCCAGGTGAGCTTCGGGCCCGACGGGTTCCTCTATATAACGTTGGGCGACGGTGGTTCTGGTAATGATCCATTCAACAATGGACAAAATACAGCAACTCTTCTTGGCAAAATTTTGCGCATCGATGTCAATACGCGAACCACAGTCAGCGAGGGGAAAGATTCCAGGACACTCCCATACGGAATCCCCGTTGACAATCCGTTCGTAAACAGACCGTACGGTGTACGCGGGGAAATTTGGGCGTGGGGCCTGCGGAATGTCTGGCGTTTCAGTTGGGACCGTGAAACGGGCGACCTATGGGCCGGCGATGTGGGCCAAAACGAATGGGAGGAAATCGATCTTATCGTAAAAGGTGGTAACTATGGTTGGTCGGTTCGTGAAGCTGCGCATGACTTCAAGCCTGGTCCCGAAGGGGCGCGCTACATCGAGCCGGTTATGGAATATCCCCACAATCCGAACCTCTCCTCGCAATCAAATTTTCCAAGCCACAGCATGGGAATATGCGTAACCGGCGGGTATGTTTATCGCGGCACAAAAGCTCCTGCCCTTCGTGGCGTGTATATCTATGCAGACTACGGGCTAGGCACGATTTGGGGTCTTCGCTACCGTGACG
>JAQGOX010000341.1 GCA_028293365.1 Verrucomicrobiales bacterium
TCGGTGGCAAACCAGTTAAATCGAACGAGAGTCGCCGAATGAGGGTGCGACGGTCGGCTTCGGGCGAAGGAGCAATGCCTTTCTCCGCAAGTTTGGCCAAAATAAAAGCGTCAATTGGATTTTTGGAACCTGCGCCGTTTTCCTGAATACGCGGTAAGGCCGGACGCGTCAGCGGCTTGAGAGACCACCAAAGTTCTTTCGGTTGAGAGGCGAAGCCCAGAGCCAGAACGGCGGCCGCCAAAACTCCGAACGACTTCAACTGGATCATTGGAATATTATTACGACATTGAAAGACGATTGGCTACAACGCGTTCTTCGTGACCTTGGAAGATTTCCATCTGCAAATGCGGTTGCGCACTTTGGCGAGATCGTCATTAACATTCGCAGCTTCGTCGGTTATCTTCCCTGTGCATGAATGTAAATCTCGCATACGGCCAGGGTCACTTAACCGTCGATTTGCCCGACGGTCGGACGACGATCATTGAGCCAGCGCCCAAAGTCGCTCTGCAAAACGAAAAAGAGAGCGTTCTCAATGCCCTCGACCATCCGATTGGCGCCCGTCCCCTCCGTGAATGGCTAACGCCCGGCGCGCGAGTCTGCATTGCATTTACAGACCATACCCGCGCCACTCCGAATCACCGGCTCATTCCCTGGCTGCTGGAATATTTGAAAGATGTTCCGGTGGAGAATATTACTTTGCTCGACCAGCTCGGCACGCATCGTCCCAACACACAGGCGGAACTCGAAAAACTTTTGACACCTGAAGTGGTTCACAAATATCGAGTCCTCAATCACGAAGCCGAGAATCCGGCCGCGCTCGTTCAATTCGGAACCACGCGCGATGGCACGCCCGCGCTGATCAATCGTCATGTGGCCGAAGCTGACGTGCGCATCATTACCGGTTTTATTGAGCCCCATTTCTTTGCGGGGTTCAGCGGCGGGCCGAAAGGAATTATGCCGGGTCTTGCCGGGTTGCAGACCACAATGAGCAATCACGGAGAACGGAATATCGGCGATCCCAAATCCGCCTTCGGCATCACGATCGGCAATCCGATGTGGGAAGAGATGCGTGATATCGCGTTGCGCGTCGGCCCCAGTTTTCTGCTCAACGTTTCGCTCAACGAAGATCGCGAGATTACAGGAGTCTTCGCGGGAGACCTCCTTGAAGCGCACAAGGTGGGGATCGAATTTGTGCGCAAATCCGCGATGCAAAAAGTCAAAACACCATTCGAAGTCGTGGTGACGACGAACAGTGGTTATCCACTTGATCTGAATCTTTACCAGGGCGTGAAAGGGATGAGCGCCGCCGCTCGTATCGTCCAGGAAGGAGGCACTATTATTTTGGCATGCGAATGCCGGGAAGGAGTGCCGTCGGGGAGTCCGCTCGATAAACTTCTGCGCAGCGCAAAAAGCTCGGAGGAAATTCTGGCAATGCTCGCAACACCCGGTTTCGTGCGGCCGGAACAGTGGCAGGCCCAAATACAGGCTTTGATCCAGCGCCGCGCGAAGGTGTTGGTTTACAGCTCACTTTCGGACGAAACAATTCGTGCGGCTCATCTTAAGCCGTGCCACGATATATCCGCCGCCGTGCGGGAAGCATTAAGCGGATATGGTCCTGAAGCGCAGGTGGCGGTGCTCCCACAAGGACCGCTAACGATCCCCTACCTTGCGTGACCTATGCAAAAGCTGCTTTGCCTGTGCTGCTTGGTATTCGTAACGACCGGGAAGATTGCAGGCGCCGCTGAATCCCGACCGCAGCAACTCTGGCTGTATTGCGCCAATAATCTATCCGTAGACGAGCGGGTCACTGATCTCGAGAATCTTTGGAGGCGCGCGGCGAAACTTGGTTACACGCATGTGCTACTGAGTGATTCAAAGTTTGGGAAACTCGGTGAGATGGGAGCAAATTATTTTCGAAATATCGATCACCTGAAAAAAGTTGCTACCGAGCTGAATCTCGAAATTGTTCCGGCTCTTTTCCCGATCGGATATTCAAACGACATACTCTGGAACGATCCGAATCTCGTCGAGGGATTACCCGTCCGAGATGTCCCGGTGGTTGTCCAGAATGGAAAAGCGATATTGGCGCCTGGCGGCCAGGCTCTTCTAAAAGGCGCCAGTCTGTCGGACTTAAAGGAGTGGAGTTGGCATGACTCGAACGTCGTAGTGGAATCCGGCGCGGCGGTGATTCGAAATCCCAATGGCGCTAACGCCCGCGTCGCGCAGAAAATTAAACTCACACCTTTCCGCCAGTACCACCTGACAGTTCGAATCAAAACCAAAGATTTTCATGGGACGCCTGAAGTCAAGATTCTCGCTGGAGAGCGGGCGCTCGATTACAATTCCCTGGGTGTGAAACCAACTCAGGATTGGACGACTCATCACGTCGTCTTCGATTCGCTCGACAATATTGAGGCGAACCTCTATCTGGGCTGCTGGGGTGGCGGCACCGGGGAGCTTTGGTACAGCGACGTTACGCTGGAACAGGTGGCGTTTGTTAATCTAATCCGGCGTCCGGGGGCTCCGTTCACTTTAAAGAACTCCGACGGCCGGCCTCTTAAAGAGGGCGTTGATTTCGAGCCGATTTCCGATCCCAAAATGGGCAATCGATTATGGAAAGGGTCCTACGACATTTGGCATGAACCACCTGCCCTTATAACGAAAGGTTTAACCAATGGAACGCGGCTTACCGCTTCCTATTATTACGCAGTCACGGTCAATGATGACCAGGCAATGATTTGTCCGTCCGAACCGAAAACCGTCGAACTCCTTACCGACCAAGCTCAGCGCATGCATACAACCTGGAATGCGAAAGGATATATGATGTCGCACGACGAGATTCGCGTTTTGAACTGGTGTGAAGCGTGCCAAAAGCGCCACCTCACCGCCGGGCAAATTTTAGCGGATAATGCTCGTACCTGCGTGAACATCCTGAAAGAGATAAATCCCGGAGGACGCATTTATGTGTGGAGCGACATGTTTGACCCATTCCACAACGCGCACGACAACTACTATTTGGTCCGGGATACGCTTGCCAATTCGTGGGAAGGGCTCAGTAATGATGTCATCATCATTCCATGGTATTTTGAGGCGCGTGATAAGAGCCTCAAGTGGTTTTCCGAGCGCGGGCATCACCAGGTAATCGCCGGTTACTACGATCATGACCCAGCGCAAATTAAACAATGGCTCAGCGCAGCCGGTCAGGTTCCAGGTGTCGAAGGGGTAATGTACACTACGTGGGAGTCGAACTTTCGAGATTTAGAATCGTTCGCCCAATTTGCCGGATTTTCGAAGAGATGACCGATAAAAAGTCAGGCCGTACGTCTACTGGAATTCCAGTCGCACCGATCGCATCGATAATTGTAGCGGCTGGTGTGGTGGCCTTCGCGGCTTTTAAAAACAGATCCGAACCCGAACCGACTTATTCGGGCCGGAAACTCAGTTCCTGGATGAATCAAGTCACCATCGAGGAATTTGCCGAACCTCGACCAAAGGGATCCGAGTCTGCGATGAGAGCAATCCGAGCCATAGGATCGAAGGCGGTTCTGCCGCTTGCAAAAATCGCGGCGACCCGGCAACCGAACGCTATCAGGTTGCAGCAACTGCTTGGTAACTGGACTGGCACTTTTTTATTCGGGGAACGCTCTTCAGACTCGGAATATCTGAGCCATGAAAAGGCGATCTGGTGTCTTGGTGAACTCGGCCCGATTGCTCGGCCGGCTCTGTCATCAGTTACGAATAGTTATGTTTGGTATTCGAAAGCCCATATTTATGAGGCCTGGGCAAAAATCGATCCAACCAACGCACTACCAGTGCAGGAACTCTGCACCTTAATGAAATCGTCGAAGCAAACAGACCGCTTTTTCGCGGCGCTTGCTCTTCACAATTTTGCTCCTGACCATTCCGGCGTGGTGGAAGTATTAATCGCCGGGTTACAGGATACAGATCGGGAAGTCCGAGCCAACTGTGCCCGGTCCCTTGGTCAAATAGGCCGAGCCGCTCAGTCAGCGGTGCCCGAGTTGCAGCGCGAAGCAGCGGCGTCGACTTTCGGGCGCCTACGGGTGAATGCTGCGAGAGCTCTTTGGCAAATCGATCCAGCCCAGAGCGATTTTGCCGCTAAAGCAACTGTCCAGATTCTTCAATCGAATGATCCGCTGGGTGCACTAAAGCTTCTGAACGAAATGGGGCCAGCCGCTCATGCGGGCATCCCTGAGCTCGAAGCGTTTTATCCCAAAGCTCCCAATATCAAGCGCCAAAGAGATGAGCTGTTGGCGCGATTGCGAGGCATGACTCCTTCGAATGAGAGCGATCCGAGCACGGGACCTGAAAGCGCAGAACATTAGATTGAAATAATAAAATAGCAGACGAATCGGTTTTCCTCTTTATTTCGGCAGACGGAGCCAGCCTGCTGCGATTCGTGGTCCAGTAAAATAATTAACCGGCTAGAGCTGCATTCGCGACTGTCGCCATTTATCGAGACCGACTGCCAGGATGATCACGATTCCAATGATGATTTCCTGCATGTAATTGGGCCAATCGCTTTGAGTCGAACCATTGCGCAGCACTGACATGGTAAGAGCGCCGATCATGGAGCCGAGGATGCTGCCCGTGCCTCCATTGAGGCTTGCTCCACCGATCACGACGGCGGCAATGATGTCGAGTTCGATTCCGATCGCGGTGCTGGGGTCGCCCTGGCGGAGGCGGGAAAGCTGCATCACGCCGGAAAGTCCAAAGAGCAATCCGGAAATTCCGTAGATCGCGGTTTTTACCAGCCGAGTGCGGATGCCGCAGAGGCGCGCGGTAGCCTCATTGGACCCAATTGCGAAGATGTAGCGGCCAAAAATCGTACGGCGCATCACGAATGTCATGACGATTGCAAGAGCGATTGCGATCCAAACTCCGGGCGCGGGAAGCATTCCGAGCGGATTTGGATCATGCATGATTTTTCCAATGGGAGAGGCTGGAAAATTAACGGTCTGATTATCAGCAAGCCATTTTGCCACACCCCGGCCAATTCCAAGCGTCCCGAGCGTGACAATAAATGGCGTCATTTTGAACCCGGCGATAATCGTTCCATTGATTAATCCAACGAACCCGCCTGCGAGGATAACTGCAAGCACGACCAGAACGGGTGAGAATTCCTGGCGAATCAGGACGGCACCCAGAACACTTGTCACTGCAATGATTGAGCCGACACTTAGGTCGATTCCGGCGCTGACGATGATCATCGTCATTCCCAGCGCGCCGATGGCCACAATCACAGTTTGAGTCAAAACGAGCTTTAGATTGTAAATCGAGAAGAATGTTCCGCGCACCTCGGACGGCATTACGACTGCAAACAACCCCAACACAAAAAGCAGGATCAGGAATGGGCCTACGGCGTTGAAAAAAGCGCCAAGTTTCGAAGTCTTCTCTTCGCTCATGCGTGTTCCAATTGGCCGATCGCCGCGTTAATGATGCTATGTTCCGTCCACTGCTCCACCGGTCGCGCTTCGTCAAGAGTTCCACGACACATCACGCCGATGGTGTCACAAATTCCGAGCAATTCAGGCAGGTAGGAGCTCACAAAAATGATGGCCTTTCCCGCACCGGCGAGTTCGCCAATCAAATGATAAACCTGTGCTTTGCTCGCCACATCAATGCCGCGTGTCGGTTCATCGAGCAGGAGGATGGTTGCTTCATGGTGAAGCAATCGTCCGATGGCAATCTTTTGTTGGTTGCCACCAGAAAGTTCGCTCATTAACTGGGCGGGATGACGAGCGCGGACACCAAGACGCTCCATCCATTGTTTCGTGGAGCTGTTTTGCTTGCGGCCACTCAACAGACCACCCCGCACGAAGGGCCTCAGACGCGTCATTGTAAGATTATCCGCAAGCGTGCGGTTGAGCATCAAGCCTTCTTCCTTGCGATTTTCGCTGAGCAATCCCATACCCGAATCCAGGCGCTGTCGTGGCGTTGCGTGTGTGCGCGCGCAACCGTTCAATACCACCGAGCCGCCTTTGACTCGATCAAGCCCAAAAAGGGCACGAAGTGTTTCGGTCCTCCCGGCGCCAACTAATCCGGCGATCCCCAGAATCTCTCCTTCCCGCAAGGCAAGCGTCGCTGATTGCGGTTTGGTTGCTCCTCGAAGTTGCTTCAATTCGAGTACCGTCTTCCCGAATGAACGAGGCTGCCGAGGGTAAATATCTTTGATCTCCC
>JAQGOX010000397.1 GCA_028293365.1 Verrucomicrobiales bacterium
ATCTCTCGAACTTTCATGTGCTAGTCACCGAATTTGTCTCCGGTGTTTTCCTCGGCGAAATTCTCTACGCAATCGAAAGGAAAGATCGAACGAGCCTTGATGAGTTTCTGGCTCGCGGTTTCAAGCCAAAAGTAATCGCCCGCCGGATGTTGCATATCTTTTGGTGGGAATGTTTTGAAAGCCAGTTTTTTCATGCTGATCCGCATCCTGCGAATATCATCGTCCGGCCGGACAATACGCTCGTGCTTATCGATTTCGGTTCGTGTGGTGCGGTTTCAAGTCGCATTCGACGGGAATTACTCGCGTTTAATCGGTCGATTCTGCGCGATGACCTCCATGGCATGGTCCAAACCACCATGTCGATGCTTGAGCCTTTACCGCACTTTGACGTGGAAAGTTTCTCTCAGGAACTTCTTAATATCTATCGCGAAGGTTTCATTGCGCATAAAAGCCGTAATGCGCCCTGGTACGATAAATGTTCAGGTGGAATGTGGATGAAAGTGATCGCGGTAAGTCAGAAGTTTCATTTGCCAATGAACCTCGACACTGTTCGTATTTTTCGGGCCAATTTCCTGTACGACTCCATTGTTTTCCGCTTGTATGTAAAGCTGGATCCCAAGAAGGAGTTTCACCGTTTTCACGAGAAAATGGACCGGAAAAATCGCCGATTAGTTTTGCAAAGTATGCGCGAGCGGCTTTTGGGTCCCCTCGACTCCGACTATACCCGGCAGCTTGGAACGGCGCGGATGTTCGAGATTGCGATGGAACGGTTTCAGCATTTTCTTGACGAACCACGTTACAATTTCGCTTTTACTATCGGAAAGATGGCGTTCGTCGTGACCGTCATTATCAAGCATTCACTTCTCCTTGTAGCCTTTTTGGCCGCCACGGTAGCGGCTCGAATTGGTTATGTGCAGACAGGAGCGGGCCATCCGGCCATTTCGATTCCTGATTCACTCTCATGGGCTCTTTCGGATAAGTTTGTCCTCGGCTTTCTATTCGTTGCCGGACTCATCACTCTGCGCAAACTGTTAATGAAGCTTCAGGACGTTGATGTCGATACTGCCCGGTAATTTCCAAAACTCTTGGTGGACAAAATATGAGCTTCGGAGGAAAGTAAGTGCTCCGACTCTTCAATGAGAACAGGCCCTGAACTAATATTGGCAACCAAAGATTTTGCCCACGATTCTTCCTCGAGAAGCTGGTGGTATGTTATTTCGACAACCATTTTACTTGCGGGTGCCTTCACGGGAGCTCTCTCGAATCTGCCGCTCTTTGCGAAAATGGCCTGCAGCGTTTTGGAAGGATTGTTGATTCTGAGGCTTTTTGTGATCTATCACGATCAGCAGCATCATGCTATTTTACCGAAATCCCGCGTTGCCGAATATTTTATGAGGGCGTTCGGAATGTTTGCACTTAGCTCGAGCAGCATCTGGCGAAGTTCCCATAACCATCATCATAATCACAATTCCAAGCTGAAAGGGTCGCATATTGGATCCTTTCCGATTATGACGAAGACTCAGTTCTTGAATTCGTCAAAAGGAAAGCGATTTGGATATCTGTTCGTGCGTCATCCGTTAACCATTCTTTTCGGTTATATTTTCATGTTCATTTATGGAATGTGCCTCAATCCCTTTATCAACAATCCCAAAAAGCATTTGGATTGCCTGATCGCTCTCATTGCCCATGTCGCGATTGGTATTGGCCTTGTCTTTTTCTTTGGCTGGGGCGGTTTGTTGCTGGCCCAAACGATTCCACATTTCATCGCGTTTACCATTGGCACTTATCTCTTCTATGCCCAGCATAATTTTCCGGGAGTATCGTTTAACGAAAACGCCGGCTGGACCTACGAGAAGGCCGCGCTGGAATCGTCCAGCTACATGAAAACAAACCGGTTCATGGCCTGGTGCACGGCGAATATCGGCTATCACCACGTTCATCATCTGAACTCCCGGATTCCGTTTTATCGCCTGCCCGAAACAGTTCGAGCTCTGCCCGAATTGCAGCACGCCAAGGTTACCTCGCTCAATCCAGTCGAAATCTTCCGTTGCCTGCGTCTTAAGGTTTGGGATGCTGAATCTCAAAAGATGGTTGGGCTGCGCGATCTTTGAGGATTCAAATTATGCCGTTTACAGTCGCTCAGGTCGCGAACGTTGTTCGAGGCGAAATTGTCGGTGATGGCGAGGTCGAACTTAGCGGTTTGGCGTCCGCGGAGGCGGCCAAGTCCGGCGATTTGACTTTTGCAGAGAAGGAGAGCTACTTCGCGGCTGCGGATCAAAGCTCCGCCAGCGCGATTTTAGCTTCAGGATCGTTCGCTTCGGCGACAAAGCCGGTAATCCGAGTCGCGAATGCGCGGATCGCGGTCGCCACATTGCTGCCGCTCTTTTTTCCTCCTGATGAGCAGACTCACGGAATCGATCCTTCGGCGCGAATTGCAGCATCCGCGGAAGTTCATCCTTCGGCCTGCGTGGGCCCGGGCTGTGTCGTTGGTGCAAGGGCGAAAATCGGTGCTGGCTCAGTCTTGATGGGTGGAAATCATATCGGTCGTGATTCTCAAATAGGGGAGAATGTTTGTCTCTATCCCAATGTAGTTCTGTACTATCGTACTCAAATCGGCAACCGAGTCGTTATTCATGCCGGTACCGTTATCGGCTCTGACGGCTACGGTTATGTGTTTGATCAGGGCCGTCACCGCAAAGTTTTGCAGGTGGGGAATGTAATCATTCACGATGATGTCGAAATCGGCGCGAATGCTGCCATCGACCGTGCTGCTCTGGGATCAACTGTCATCGGCCAGGGAACAAAGATCGATAATTTGGTACATATCGCTCACAACGTGGTGATTGGGAACCATTGCCTTGTGATGGGGCAGGTGGGGTTTGCCGGAAGCACTCGTTTGGGCGATTATTGCGTAATAGCTTCCCAATCCGGGATTGCCGGTCATTTGAAACTGGGACGCCAGGCGACCGTTGGCGCCAAGTCGGGGGTTATGCGCGATATACCCGACGGCGGAACTGTTTTAGGCATACCGGCCATGCCGGACAAGCAAACGAAACGCCAGTGGATCGGGTTACAGCAGTTGCCTGACTTGATTCGACGCTTGAGAGAATTGGAAAAGGAAGTAAAAGACCTGCAGGCCAAGGCACCTTCGCCGGTCAGTTCCGAATAGATTTCGGAGCAGACAAGTCGGTTCTTTCCTGCAGACCAGCCTGGAGATAATTCAAGCGATTTTTAGAAAATCGACTTATTTGGCACTGGTTTGA
>JAQGOX010000414.1 GCA_028293365.1 Verrucomicrobiales bacterium
TCCATGGCGGAATGTTCGTGAAATTGCCAACACAATCGACCATGCATTGAACGAAGGAGTCTTGTTCGATCGTGAGCCGCTTTGGTTCCATGGAAACCGACTTTTTAGGAGCCGGTTTCTTTTCCGCTGACGGGTCGATGCCACGAAGACTGATAATATGGGAAAGAAAAAGAAACAGGATCAACTTTGAATAGAATTTCATGCTCGGCTCCATTCAATTGAATCAGGAGCTGAAGGATTCAGCGATTAGTTTTTCGCCCTCAATGGAAATACCGATTCGGATGACAGAGTATGCCGGTAGCTCAGCAGATGAAAAGTCGAACGCAGGTCGCTTACCGCTGGGACGAGCAGATGAAACGCACGACCCTAGGCCGGAAGCGCCAGGACCAACGACTCTTCAGTCCCATCAAGATTGCTGAAAAAATCAATCCTGTTAATTTCCGCAAGCCGGCGGAGGTAACCCAGGCCCGGTTTTCCCTGGGTATCGCAATCACGAGAAAGGAGCGCCACCAACGCTCGGGGCTTCTCCGACGCGTCTTTCAATGCCTTTTCAATCCAGGCACAAACGCTTCCGGACAGATCGGCATTTTGATGCATGGCAAAGATAATCATATCTGCGGTAGCTGCGTCCTCTGCGGCAAGCTGCCGAATTTTGGGAACGTTCAATAAATCAAACTTCCACATCACCTTGTTCAATTCGAAACTCTCTCCCAGATCGTGCGCGATTTTGTTGCAAATTTGCAGACCGCATCCGGCACTTTCCTGGTCCTCATAGGCGAGGACAATCTTGAAACAATCGAGCGGCCCTTCAGAAAGGGTCGAAGCATTCGGAGTAGTAGCTGATAAGGGCATACTCCGAGTTTAATTCGACTGTCGTTACAAAAAATCGGGGTTTACCCTGAAATGCGATTCAGCAGGTTGCTGTGCGGGTACGTACGGACGTAAAATTAAGGCAGGAGAACTGTAAAAGGTTCAGAGGGGCAGTTTTTACCAATTCGCTCCTTGCGCTTCTGGCGTTGTGAAACTCGTTAAAAATGTTAGCTTTTCCCCTGTGAATACGCTTTTGATCGGCTTGCTTAGCGCCGCACTCTCCACAAATAGTCCGGCAGCGGTGAGTAATCTGCTTGCCGCTAAGACTGGAATAAAGGTCAACCTTTCGGCGGATGCAAACGATCCATTGGAAAAGGAACTGCATGCCATCATGGTCGAAGACGAACGAGCGCAGAATGAAGCCGACAAAATGATCCGTGACGCCAGAGCGTTCGAAAAAGCCGGAGCTGGTATTGGAAATGCGACGCTGGCGGCGCGTGTTGAGGAACGACTAAAGCCAGTACGTCAGCTTTACGAGGATTTCATATTAAAGCATCCAAAACATGTCCCGGCCCGTCTCGCTTACGGAAGCTTTCTCAGTGACATCGAGGATGAGGGATGCCTGGTGCAGTGGCAAAAAGCGCGCGACCTCGAACCCGAAAACCCGTCGCCTCTGAACAACCTCGCCAATTATTACGGGCATTATGGTCCGGTAAGCAAAGCCTTCGACCTTTACGAAAAAGCAATTCAACTAAGCACAAACGAACCCGTTTACCTCCAGAATCTGGCTACCACGACCTATCTCTTCCGTAAGGATGCAATGGAATATTATAAAATCAACGAACAGCAAGTTTTCGACAAAGCACTGGACCTTTATAAGCGAGCTCTGAAGCTGGATCCGACAAATTTTCTCTATGCAACTGATCTCGCGCAAAGTTATTATGGAATCAAGCCCTTGCGCGCGGACGATGCGATTGCAGCCTGGAAATATGCTCTCAACGTCGCAACGAGCGACGTTGAAAAACAAGGGACCTACCTGCATTTGGGAAGAGTCGAATTGAATTCCGGTCGCTTTGACGAGGCCCGCAAACACCTTACCGCTGTAACGAATACGGAAATGAGCGAATTAAAAGATCGGCTGATTCGAAATCTGGAAGCAAAAGAGAAGGCAGCTAAAAGTCCTGCTGCCACGGTGGTGGAGAACGCCGCGGATAAAGCATCGAGGTAGCGTTCGATTGACGGGGCCATCGAATTTATGGACTTTCGCGCATGCCCGGGATCGATCCTGTTTTACCATTTTCAGGTGCTATTAAGAGGAAATGGTGCGCTCGGCGCGGCTCGAACGCGCGACCGTCCGCTTAGAAGGCGGATGCTCTATCCAACTGAGCTACGAGCGCAACTCGCCCAGTATTTCGCATCTCTGAGACCAATGCGCAAGGTGATTCGCCCCCGAAGGAATTAAGAAAACCTCGTCGGAGTCCCGGACCCGGCTCCCGGAGCGTTCTTGTTAATGAACGTGATGCGAACCAAGTGCGCCTCTCGCTCCCGTAACACGCTTCCTCCAGGCGCGCTACTGCTATGAAGCCATGGGGGCACGCAACGCACGACGAAATCGCCCATTACGCGGCAATGAACACTTCTCCCCCCTTTTAGCGTAGTTTGGCGGAAATTGCTTTTTCCAACTTCAGCGTATCGGCGGCAAAAGACCGAATGCCCTCTGAAAGCTTTTCGGTAGCCATCTGATTCTCGTTGAGCGCCCAGCGGAATCCTTTTTCGTCGTAACTGATTCGTTTCAAATCGGCACTATTTGCATTTTCCGGAACCAGTTTGCGCGTTACAGAGCCATTGGTTTTGTGCAGTTCGTCGAGCAGATTTGGGCTAATGGTCAAAAGATCGCAGCCCGCCAATTCTAAAATCTCTCCCGTGCTTCGGAAGCTCGCGCCCATCACCTCGGTTTTGTAACCAAATTTTTTGTAATAATTGTAAATTTGAGTCACCGAAACGACTCCAGGATCTTCGTTGGCAGGATAATTATCACGATTGGTCGCTTTCTTGTACCAGTCCAGAATTCGTCCGACAAATGGAGAGAT
>JAQGOX010000435.1 GCA_028293365.1 Verrucomicrobiales bacterium
TATATCGAATGCCGGCTGACAGAACTGGCCCGGAAAGAGATTTTCAATGATGAGCTCACCGAGTTTGTCCCGAGTTACGACGGGCGTAACACCGAGCCAGTAACACTGCCTGCGAAGTTGCCGATCCTGCTGATGCTCGGAGCGGAAGGGATTGCAGTGGGTCTTTCGTGCCGAATTTTGCCGCACAATTTCATCGAGTTGCTCCAGGGTCAAATCGCGATATTGAAGGGGGAGAGTTTCCGGATCCTCCCCGATTTTCAGACCGGCGGGTTGATGGATGCGCGTGAATACGATGATGGGCGCGGATCGATCAAAGTGCGGGCGAAGATTAAGGCGAAGGACGAGAATACGGTGGTGATCACCGAGATTCCGCCTACAACAACCACGGAGTCATTGATTGCGTCGATCGAAGATGCCGTTCGCAAGGGCAAGCTGAAGGTGCGGAGCATCAACGATTATACGTCCGAGAAGGTTGAGATCGACCTTAAGACGCCGCCCGGGGTCAGCGCCGAGCAATTAATCAATGCGCTGTACGCCTTCACCGATTGCGAGATTTCGATTTCCAGCCGCATCACGGTCATCAAAAACAACCGACCCGTGGAGATGACCGCCTCCGAGGCGCTGCGCGAAAACACGGCGCATGCCGTGGAGCTGTACAAGCGTGAGCTGGAGGCGAACGAGCGCAGGCTGCAAGACGAACTGCATTTCCGCACGCTCGAACGTATTTTCATCGAGGAGCGCATTTACAAAAAAATCGAGCAGTGCAAAACGAACGAAGCCGTGATTAAAGCGGTTTACGAAGGCTTTAAACCATTCACCAAGGAGTTGCTGCGCGCCATCGCGGACGAAGATGTGGATCGATTGCTCCAGGTTCGGATCCGCCGCATCTCCCTCTTCGACATCAACAAGCATCGCGAGGAACTGGAGAAGATGAAAGCGGAACTGGCTGAGACTCGCAAGAACCTGAAGAATCTCACGAAATATGTTATCGACCGAATTCAGGCGCTGATCGACCAGTATAAAAATCAGTATCCACGCCTGACAAAATCGAGCCGTTACGACGAGGTCGATACGAAGGAAGCCGCGTTCAAAGGGTTCAAAGTGAGCTACGACCGGGAGAAGGGTTATGTTGGGTTCAAGGCGGGCGGCGAGGAGTTCAGGATGGATTGTACACGCTTCGACAAGCTGCTGCTTGTGTTTAAGGACGGACATTACAAAATGATTGAGCTGCCGGAGAAACTATTCGTCGGACCGGACCTTGTGTATTGCGCCGTGCCGGAACGCGATCGCGTGTTCACGGTCGCTTACACCAATCGCGACGCTTCGTATCTTAAGCGATTCACATTCGGCGGGATGATTTTAGACAAGGAGTATTTCTGCATCGCCGAAAAATCGCGAATCCTATTCTTCGAGCCGGATACTCCCGAGCGGCTGTATATCAAGTACAAGGCTGCGCCGCATCAGAAGGTCAGCCAGCAAACTTGCAAGCCGGGCGATCTTTCCGTGAAAGGAGCCAAGGCGACCGGAAACCAGATTTCGATCAAGGATGTACAGTCCGTGAATACGAAACCGCCGCGTAATTGGGATGCCGAAGAGACGACCACCGAATTGAAATTTGCGTGAAGTGGGCTGATGCCGCATCGCGAAACTTCGGCACGGTCACGGGCGGAGAAATTGCCGCGAAAGAAAATGAAAGAGCACGAAAGAAGGCCTTACAGGGGGACGCCGAGAGAACGGAGAAGGGCGTGAATCTTACAAGTTTCAGCCTTCCCACTTTCGAACGGCTTTTGGCCATGACCGATTCTTTTCTCATGCGCCAAGCTGTGGTGGATACCGTATCGCGTCTGTGCCGCGCCTTTGACGAGCGCGACTGGGTGACATTGCGTTCATGCCTGGCGGACACGGTTGCCACAGATTATTCACGTTTCCGCGGCACGCCGCCCGCACGACTCACCGCCGAAGAATTTTTGAGTTTGCGCCGGAACGGGCTGGCGAGGTTATGCACGCCGCACCTCTGCTTCAATCACCTTGTGACTCTCGAAGGAGAGCGGGCACATTGCCGGTGCGACTTCATTATCCACCGTTGGCCTGAGCGAACCGATGACACTCGCTTTTTCCATACTTACGGCTACTATCACTATTCCCTGGTGGGAACAGCTCGACCTAATTGGCTAATTGAGTCCATCACGCAGTTTGCCACGCGTAGCCAAGGCTCACCTGAACTCCACGGCGCGCATCGTTCTCCTTCTGATGCGGCGCTGGAGTCACTGGCCACTCCCACTTAAGATTTCTTGAGTTATGAACATTGAGAGTCCCGATTGCATTCGGAACTTGGCTGCCGATGGCTGTAATAACGCTCCTTCTCTGTACAGGTTTCTGAATGCGTTCAAACCTTTGATGCCCAAATGCCAGGCCGCCAAAGGTTTCACGCTTTCAATCCTTGTCAGGAACAAAAAACGTCTTCGATGCACGCCCTAAACCGACGGGCGACCTTGAACCATCATGCAATTTCAGAGTTTCCTTGCGAGTTTCGCGGCTTTTAGCTAATAGTCTCCTGCTTGCCGGGAGCATCCTGTCCGCGGAAATGGGCCAAGCCCACCGGTCGGTTACTAACATTAGAAACCTGACTTTCTTGCCTGTAATTGGCGGACGCACGGGCGCAATTGAGGAAGGAAGGTTATGCCGACAGTATCACGCGGGCTGCCCCAGCGGCCCCATCTGGATGTTCCCAAACGCGAGGCGCGCGAGCTTCTACAGCAATGTCGTGCCCAGGAAACGGATGCTCTTGAGCGCATTCGCAAGCGGCACCCAAAACTTAAAAAGGTGGATAACGCTGTCATTGCTTCGGAGTTTAAGTTGAATGACGCGCAACTCGTCATCGCGCGCGAATACGGTTTTTCCAACTGGACCCAGTTGAAGGAACGGATCGATGCGAACACGGTGACGGGGCTTTTGCAGGAGGCAATTCACAACGATGATCGTGAGTCCGTGGTGCGCCTGCTCAAGGCGAATCCGAATCTACTGCACATTCCATTGTGGAGTGGGAATTGGGGGCCCCCGATGAGCCATGCGGCGAATTTGGGGAGACTGGAAATCATCAAGGCGGTGGCAGCGCTCGGGGCTAATGATCATCAGCATGCGTTCGATCGCGCTCTCCTGCAGGGGAAACTGGAATCCGCGCGGTGGCTCTATGATCACGGTGCGAAACTGGTGCCCGGAATCGTGATGGGCGCGTGCGAATGTTTGAATCCATCCGGTCTCGGTTTTCTGGCGGATTTAGGAGCGCCTTTTATGGATGACAAGGGCAATCGGCTAGCCCCGCTTGCGCTCGTTCTGGAAACATATGGGCGGAGTCCAAAGAGGAAGCATGCGGTCATGGAGATTTTTGCGAAGCAGGGTTACCAATGGCCAGACACGCCGATGATGGCGTTTCATCGCGGCGATGTGGATCGGCTAGCGGATTTTTTGCGGAGCGATCCGAACCTGATAGCACGACGGTTTAGCTCCGTGGAGATTTATCCGCCGGAACTGGGCTGCGCAAAGGATGGACGATCCGGAATGCACTGGACGCCGATCGATGGAACAACGCTGCTGCATCTGGCGATCGATTTCGACGAGGGGGAGATTTTTGAACTGCTGCTATCGCAAGGCGCGGATGTGAATGCACCTGCGAAGGTCGATGCGAAGGGTTTCGGCGGACATACGCCGCTCTTTAACACTGTAGTGAGCCACGGATCGAACCAGGGATCAATGGCGCAGAAGCTTGTGGAACGTGGAGCTTCCAGGACGGCTCGTGCGTCGCTGCGAAAATTCCTCGATTGGTGCGAAACACCCCGATGGCACGAAGCACACGAAGTAACGCCGGCGGAGTGGGGACGGAGTTTTCCGGAAAAAGGCTGGGTAAATGCGGAAGCGATGCGGGTGGCGGAATGCCAATAAAAACCTGGATTACCGACATTGAACCAGATTCCGTTCATCAAAATCGCGCGGTCGCGTGAGCCACCATCCACTTGATATCGCGATCACTTTTGCTGCCTGGATAAGTCCCGTGCGAGATTTTGTGCACCGGAGGCGACGTGGTGTTTTCCAGCCATTTATGGATCTCAGAATGGCCATCCGCGAAATTGAAACCGCAGGCTCCGTTGTGGTAGCTGGCCGGTAAATCATTGCCCCATACCGCAGGCGTATCAGGCTCAACAATCAGCCATCCATCGTTGATGCTGTCCGGATGTTCGTCCACCATGACAAAGAGATCCGAGGGTGAGGGACTAATAATATCGCTTCGCTTGTTATAGCAGCGATAGGCGGGATACCAGGACGATTTTCCGCTGGCGCTGCTCGCGAAACCAAATCCCTCCAGATAGCCGTTCATCGAGTTACTGCGAACGCGGGGCATTTCAAGGTTATTCTCTTTGCAGGTGTAACTGTCAGCAGGACATTTATATATGGCAGCCGATCGGCCTGAATACTGCCCAAGTTTGGCTGAGGTCAGTAACAGGGTGTTCGTGTTTTCCTTGTTATTTGCGGTAAAGTCTTCCCATCCGTCGCACCACGTTCCTTTGGGCCCGAGCGGATCCGGGTTAAAAGGCACGTTGAGGGGCACCTTGTCAGAATTATCGTCAGCGTAAAGCATCCAGGCCAAACCGAGTTGCTTGTTATTCGACATACACCTGATCCCCTGCCCCTTGGCTTTAGCCCTGGATAATGCTGGAAGCAGCATTCCCGCGAGAATCGCGATAATAGCGATCACTACCAGAAGTTCGATGAGAGTGAATGCCGATTTTATCTTCACTCGGCTTTGCGCCTGACAGTTCCGGTTTGAACACATCTCTCAGTGACGCTACCGCGTTTGAAGATCTGATCAAGTCCACATTGATCTCAAACAGAATCAAATTCCGAAACCGAGAAGGTCCTGAATTTTCGCACCGACATCGTGCTCTTTCATGAGCGACTCGCCCACCAGAATTCCGTTGGCACCGGCACGGCCAAGGCGTTGCACATCCTCTGGAGTGCGAATGCCGCTCTCGGCAACGATCAGGATGGACGCATCTCCGTCCATTGGAGATCGAATTCGACCAGCGATGCGCTCGCTAGTTGCGAGATCGACCTGAAAGGTTTTCAAATCGCGATTGTTGATCCCGATGATTTTGGCTCCGGCCTTTAGCGCGCGCGCGAGTTCGGTTTCATCATGCACCTCCACCAAAGCGCTCAGCGCGCATTCGGCCGCGAGCCCCAAAAACTTTTCCAATTGCTCATCTGTCAGGATCGAAACGATCAACAAAATCGCGTCGGCGCCCCATTCGATTGACTCGAGGATTTGGCGTTCGTGAATGATAAAATCTTTCCGGAGCAAAGGCAACGAAACGGCTTCGCGAATATTTCGCAAATAATGAAGCGATCCTTGGAAAAACTTTTCGTCGGTCAATACCGAAAGGCAGCTCGCACCCGCGGCTTCATACTCGCGCGCAATACGAATTGGATCAAAATTATGACAGATAATTCCGGCTGAAGGTGACGCCTTTTTGACTTCCGCGATCAACGCAATTTTGCCCGAACGCGGGAATCGGAGTTCCCCAGCGAAGTCGCGCCGATGACCTGCCGCCTGCATCGCCCATTTGAGGCTTGACCCATTGGCGGGCCGCAGCGTCAGTGCCGCAACTTCGATTTGTTTGTGCTGAACGATCGTATCGAGAATGTTCACAATTATTCTTCGTCTGCCTCTGCCGCACCGCTCATCCGCTTGGCCGGGCACCCGGCGCGCAGCCAGGCGTTTACAAATTCATCCAAATCCCCATCCATGACCCCCTGAACGTCGCTGGTCTGAACGCCCGTGCGCAAATCCTTGACCATTCGGTAAGGCTGAAATACGTAACTGCGAATCTGATTGCCCCACGATACGCTCCCCTTCTCCCCGTAAAATCGCTCCATCTCTTGCTTCTGAGCGTCGATGCGTTGAGCGAATATTCTCGAAAGCAATAGCTTCATGGCCGTTGCACGATTCTGATGCTGCGAACGCTGTGTCTGCGACGCGACGACTAGACCTGTAGGTATATGCGTAATCCGGACCGCGGTCTCGACTTTATTTACGTTCTGGCCTCCCTTGCCACCCGAACGAAACGTATCGACCTGAAATTCATTCGGTGGAATTGAAATTTCCTGAGTCTCCTCGATTTCAGCAATTACATCGACGCTGGCAAAACTGGTATGACGCCGTTTATTCGAATCGAAGGGAGAGATGCGTACAAGCCTGTGAACGCCGCGCTCAGCTTTCGCAAACCCATAGGCATTCTCACCCTCCATCAGCATAGTGACACTCTTGATTCCGGCAGATTCTCCGGCGAGCGCATCAGTCACGTCAACTTTCCAACCGCGGCTTTCCGCCCAGCGCTGATACATACGCATCAGCATGCTGGCCCAGTCGCAGGACTCGGTACCCCCTGCCCCGGCGTTAATGCTCAGAATGCAGTTATTCTTGTCGTGCGGTCCGTTGAGAAAAACTTTCAGCTCGATCGTTTCGAGTTCCCTCGAAAACTTCACCAGATCCCGCTTTAGATCATCCTCAATCTTCTGCTGGGAGGCCGGTGCCTCCTCTTCGCCGAGCTCAATCATGACGGCAAAATCCTCGAACTGCTTTTCAGCATTGAGGAGCGGGTCGATTTTCTTGCGCAACGCGCCCGATTCGTCGATCAGTTTTTGCGCCTGGTCGCGGTTGTTCCAAAAGGTATCAGCCGACATGAGAGCATCGAGCTCCGCCAGTCGCTTTTGCGCGCCTGGGACGTCAAAGAAACCTCCGCACGTGAGCAAGTTTCTCTTTAATCCCGGCTAACTGATCCTTGATGACTTCAAACATAAATTCGCCGTGAATCTAAGGCAGATTCCTGGTTTGCCCAGAACTTTTTCGATGCACGGCCATTATCGGATCACACGGATTTCAGGCGGTCGGCCACAAACGGCGCATGAACAAGAAGAGCCCAAACGCCAAAATAAAACCCCCGAACCAGGCGTAATTGGACGGCGCGACCAACCGTGCCGGCACACTGCGTTCCTCAACCAAATGCAGGGTAACAAGGAAACCGGGCAGTTTTCGAATTACGACGAAACCGGACACGACAAAGTCGTAATCCAGCGGGTTCCGCAGAGGAAGTGTCTTCGCACGCTTGTATTATCTTCCGGGACCTATAGAAAAGAATTGTGAGCACGGACTACGATTTTATCGCGGAACAGTATAAGCGGGCCAAACTGCAACCCTGGCGCACCCACGTGGAAACTTTCACGTTTTTGCAGCATATCGGCAACCTCGACGGGAAGAACGTTCTGGATCTGGCCTGCGGCGAGGGTTTTTATTCGCGAGTTCTGAAATCTCGAGGAGCCCGGGATGTCACCGGAGTCGATCTTTCCGAAAAGATGATCGCACTCGCCCGCCGACAGGAGGAAGAGACTCCAATGGGGGTTCACTATGAGATTGGTGATGCAAAAACTCTTCGATCAAACAAACAATACGATCTTATCGTAGCGGCGTATCTCCTCAACTACGCGGCGAATCCGCAGGAACTCGGCGCAATGTTACAAACCATTTCGCATTTTCTCAAACCTGGGGGAAGATTCGTTACCGTAAATTCCAACCCCCACCTCGATTTCTCCAGTGCGCCGTCATACAAACAATACGGTTTTGAAACTGCGGTTTCCGGCGAATGGAAGGAGCAAGCGCCGATCAAATGGCGGTTTCATCTCGAAGAGACAGTGATCGAAATCGAAAACTACTATTTGAGCGCTGCCACCCATGAAAACGCATGCCGTGCGGCAGGCTTGCATTCGATTCGCTGGCACCGTCCAACCCTTTCAGAAGCTGGAGTATTCGAATATGGGGCAGAATATTGGTCTCCGCTGCTCTCACAACCGCCTCTTATCTGTCTTGAATGTTCGAAGTGAAAAAATCTCGTTTTATGCGAGTGAGATCACAACCCAAATTCGTTCACACCACTCGGTTTCGTCCGTTAATTTCTTTCGTTGCCATATATCCATCTATTATATAATATATCCATATTGTTATCGACATAGTCTGAACAGAGACTCGAAAAAGGCGCGAGCGATCACGCCCGCAACCAGTTTCACAATCAACTATCGATGCGCCTAATTGGACTAATCTTAATTCTCTCAACCGCCACGACCCATGCGGAACTTTTGCTTGATGAGCACTTTTTCTATAACGACGGCATTCTTCAGGAGGTATCCGCAGGCAAGTGGACGGGACATAGCGGCGAAACAAACCAGGTGGACGTAACCGATGGCGGCGTGAACCTCACGGCAA
This sequence comes from Verrucomicrobiales bacterium, assembly GCA_028293365.1. Taxonomy (GTDB): domain Bacteria; phylum Verrucomicrobiota; class Verrucomicrobiia; order Limisphaerales; family SXQI01; genus JAQGOX01. Next base: position 8,309 of record JAQGOX010000435.1, read on the forward strand.
AAGAAGCTCAGGATGTAAACACGCTTTTATTAAATGCGCCCTATCTCGGCGCGAACGGAGCCGTTCTATACGCAGCGTTCAAAGTAAATTTCAGTGCGCTCCCCACGAAAACCGGCAGCTATTTCGCCCATTTCAAAAGTGCGTCTGCCACCGGCTTCAGAGGCCGAGTTTGGGCGCAATTAACTGCCGATAAAAAGATCAGCATAGGGATTACCTCCGCAACCTCTTCGGATCCCGTTCTTCATCCCGCTCCACTTGAATTAAACACGGACCACCGGGTGGTTATCCGGCTGGAGGTTGGAACTTCCCTAACAAGCCTCTGGATTGATCCTTCGACGGAGGCAGATGCATCTGTTCAAAGCGATACTGGCAATCCGCTAGCGATTACGTCGTTCGCGCTCCGCCAGGCGTCGGGAATTGGCACACTGCGAATCGATGACATTGTCGTAGCGACGACCTTTGAAGAGTTAACTGGTCGTCAAGCCGGCAGTCCTGTGATCGTTCGCTCACCCGCAGGTTTAACTGTAACCGCAGGAATGCCGGCAAACTTCTCGGTTGAAGCTGCAGGAGTTGATCGGTTGGTTTATCAATGGTTTTTCAACAATAGCGAAATCATGG
>JAQGOX010000441.1 GCA_028293365.1 Verrucomicrobiales bacterium
TCGCGTCCCCAATGGGACGGGTCAATGGACCTTGAACATTCCCACTCTCGATTCGCTCAATTCCGCAGCCGGGCTGGCTTCTTCAGTCAATCTCCATATTAACGAATGGATGGCCAACAGTGCCGACGGAAACGATTGGTTTGAGTTATTCAACAGCGCGACTCAACCCGTTGACATGAGCGGATTGTTTTTATCCGATAAACTGGACGTGCGAAACAAATCGCAGATAACTCCGCTCAGTTTCATCGGGACCGGACCGGGTGCCTTTATTAAATTCGAAGCCGATTCAAATCCCGGCGCCGGCGCGAAACACGCCGATTTCAAACTTTCTGCCAAAGGAGATTCGATTGGCCTTTTCCGCGCGGATGGTTCGGTTATCAGCAGCGTCACCTTCGGGCTCCAGTCTCTTGATATTTCACAGGGCTATCTCCCGGATGGCAGCCAGAATCTGGCGTCATTTGTTGGCACATCTTCGCCGGGTGAAAGCAATTATCTTCCGACCCCGGGCATCATCGTCAACGAAGTGTTGACTCACACGGATCCGCCGCTTGAAGACGCTATCGAATTTTATAACATTGGAAATGGGGCGGTCGATCTCAGCGGCTGGTTCATCAGCAATTCGTCGGACAATCTCAAAAAGTTTCAGATTCCCGCTGGCACGACCATCGCTGCGCGCGGTTACAAGGTATTTTATCAGAACCAATTCGACTCGGACACGAATTCGTTAGCGAGCTTTACGTTCAACTCGGCTCACGGTGATCAAGTGTATCTTTCCGCAACCGACGCAAATGGAAACCTGACCGGATATCGCACCCATGAACAGTTCGGCGCGGCGGCGCACGGGGTTTCCTTCGGACAGGTGCCGACTAGCATCGGCTTTAAGTTCGCTCCGCTTAGTCGGACTACTTTTGGAGCAGACTCAGCAGCCACGCTCGAACAATTCCGTACGGGCACGGGTCTTTCGAATGCGCCCGCAAGAATTGGTCCGATCGTGATAAACGAAATTATGTATCGGCCCCTCACGACAGGGGCAACGAACGCAACTGAAAATCCGGACGAAGAATTTATCGAACTGCAAAATATTACCGGAACCGCGGTTCCGTTGTTCGACCAGACCGCACCCACCAACACCTGGAAACTCGACAACGCGGTAAATTACACCTTTCCGGCAAATCAAACCATTGCTGCCGGAGAATACGTTCTAGTCGTCGATTTTGACTCGGTTGGCGAACCGCAATTAGCCCAAAACTTCCGTACCAAATATGGCGTTCCCAGCAATGTGCGCATCTACGGCCCGTATCAAGGTCGGCTGAGCAATAGCAGTGATACAATCGAACTGCTGCGACCGGACAAAGCGCAGGAACCACCGCATCCAGACGCAGGATTTGTACCCTACGTTCAAGTCGATGCGGTTTCGTACCTGGCGGCGTCCCCCTGGCCAATTACCGTTGCGGGAGCTTCACTGCAAAAACTAACAAACGGCCTGTTTGGTGACGATCCAGCAAGCTGGTTCGCTGCAGCGCCAACCGCCGGGCGGCAAAATCAATCGGGCTCAGGGCCAACAGACACCGACCACGACGGCATCCCAGACTCCTGGGAGATCGCTTACGGCTTGAATCCAAATGATTCCGCAGATGCCGCCCTCGACCCGGACCATGACGGGTTGACCAACCTTCAAGAGTACTTGGCCGGCACGGATCCTTTGAATACAACTAGCTCGCTCGCGCTGCAGGCGCAGGATCAGGCGGATGGTATTCACCTCAGCTTTAATGCTGTCGCTGGCAAACACTATAACGTCGAATTCAAGAACAGCCTTGAGGATGCTGCCTGGCAGATCTTAAATGATGTTCCCGCGCCGAGTCAGTCAGGGCTGATTACGCTGCGTGATTCGATTGTAGAAAATCACCGCTTTTACCGCGTGAAACTCTCCCAATAAATCGGCGCGGCAATCCCCACTACAACCGGCTCGATTTCGAATCGCCAAAGATTTCCGCATGCGTTCGGTGAACGTACCCATCCGTCATCCCCGCGATGTAATCGCAGATGGCCCGATGCCATCCAATCTCCCCTGCTCTCTTACGCGAGAGCTCCCCAATTTCCTTCGGATGTTCGAGGAAATAGTTAAATAAATCTTCGAGCATCCGCACGGCTTTCACGTTCGGTTCATGAACCATGGGATTATAGTATAAATTCTCGTAAAGAAAATCGCGCAATTCCAAATTCAACTTGCGGCGCCTGGCACTGTATTGAACCAACGCGCGCGGCTGAAGCCGAACATCATCGGCATCCCGGACTTTCGCCGCGGCAATATGCTTTTCCGCCGTAAGAACGACATCCTTAACCTGGTCATCAATAATGCACCGAATGATGAAATAGCGCCGGCATTCTTCTGCGAGGTCTCCATGCGCTTTTTTAACGCATATTGCCGCATCCCGCCAAATTCTCACTTCGCGGACCAGCTTCTGTTCGTCGAGCAGCCCTGCTTCCAGACCGTCATCCAGATCGTGACTATAATAGGCAATCTCATCGGCCAGGTTCGCCACCTGCGCCTCGAGTGAAGAAGATTTCGCATCGAATCCAGCGCGTTTGCTCGGATGATCGTAAGCGGTGTAATGTTTAACCAGGCCCTCTCGAACTTCCCAACTTAGATTTAAGCCGGCGAAGGTGGGATATTTTTGCTCCAGTTCTTCCACAATCCGCAAGCTGTGACGATTGTGCTCGAATCCACCGTGGCCCTTCATCAGTCGATCCAGCGCCATTTCGCCATTATGACCGAAAGGTGGATGCCCCAAATCGTGCGCGAGTGCAATCGTTTCGGTCAAATCTTCATTGATCTTTAGAGCGCGAGAAATGTTTCGGGAAATAGCTGCAACTTCCATCGTATGCGTCAACCGCGTGCGCAAATGATCTCCGGTGCCGTTGAGAAAGACCTGCGTTTTGTACTCGAGCCGTCGGAACGCGCGTGAGTGGATCACGCGATCGCGGTCCCGTTGAAAGTGAGTCCGCCACTCCGGCGGTGCTTCTTTAAAACGCCTCCCCCGGCTCTCCGCACTCAATTGCGCATACGGCGCGAGAATCCGGCGTTCGCGCCGCTCCAATTGCAAACGATTGACGGGCATGCAGTTTGCGCCCTTACCGCTAATTCGAAAGCAATTCCTGGACCGATACGCCGCGCAATTCGAACACCCGCCTGATTGCATCCTCAATTAGATTGTTGGGACAGGAGGCGCCCGCGGTAATTCCCACGGTAATTTTGCCCGGTGGAAGCCAGTTTTCCGTTTCCTTCTCGCTATGCAGGTGCTGATCGTAATGAATGATCATTTTATCCGACACCATTTTAGCGGCGTTTTTTATGAAAAACGTGGGCAGCTTCGCCTCGCCCATTTCCGCGAGATGGGAGGTGTTCGAGGAATTATAACCACCAATTACCAGCAAAAGGTCGAGCGGCTCCGCGAGCAGTTTTTCCAGAGCATCCTGCCGATCCTGAGTCGCGCCACAAATCGTATCGAAAAACCCAAAATGTTTATCCACGTTCTCCGCACCATATTTGGTTTCCATCGCCCGCTTCAAACGGCGTTGCACCTCTTCCGTCTCTCCGCGCAACATGGTCGTTTGATTCGCAACTCCGATAGCCTTCAAATGGATATCGGGATCGAATCCGGGCGAATAAGCACCTTTGAATTTATCAAGAAATTCCTGCTTATCCCCTCCGCTGACGATGTACTGGCACACGTAATCGGTTTCTGCCAGGGTGAAAACCACGAGATAGTGACCGCCGTCCGTAGCCGTCGCCTGTGAGCTGGTCGCCTTGGTTTCTTCGTGCCAGGCTTTACCGTGAATAATGCTGGTAACTTTCTCGCGTGAGTACTGCCGCACGCGTTTCCAGACGCTCATTACGTCTCCGCAGGTCGTATCAACGAAAAGACATC
>JAQGOX010000447.1 GCA_028293365.1 Verrucomicrobiales bacterium
AATTGGCTGCAAAATCTACGACCTTAAGAATCATGAGGGGATTGTCAGCTTCACTCGGAAGGACGAACGGCTCCCCCTGAATCTCTCACCACTCTGGATGTTGCATGGCATGTATATCCCGATTGGAACCGAGTTGAACCGCTATATGCTGACAATCGATCATCTGCAAACCTGCGATTACGAAATTACAGCCAATGGCCGCGCCCTGGGTACATGGTCGTCTTCTTCGCTCGCAGCCGGAGTGAACATTGCCTCCGCAACGCCGGATCCCTGGATGCCCGGAGGTCCATGGGACGCCCAAGCGCATATCGTCAAGATTTTGACTGATATGCGGGACGAAATTGTTTTCGCGCGCCAGGGCATGGACCAGACATTATCGTCCCATCCACGAATCGATTCATTGGGAACGGAAGCTGATGCCATCGAGAAAAGTATCGTTAACCTCCAGCGAAACACCGCGCGCCCCATCCCCATTAAATTTATAGTCAGTCCCAAAACCAAATGACTCGGTCGGATGGAACGCAAAGGCATGCGAAGAGTTGCTTGACAGAATTAACTTTGCAATACAAAGTGATTTCCATGGAACCAAATTGGGCTGCAGACAACTTGCAGGTGATCAGAACCTTGATGGAGCGGTCTACCGTCTATCGCCGCGCGTTGGGTCCCATCATGCTCGCTGTGGGCCTCCTCGGCATTGGAGCTGCGATCGTTGGTTGGCTGATTCAACTTGGAACGGAACGCTCTTTCATTCTCTATTGGCTCGGCGTCAGTTTATTCGCAGTTTGCCTTTCCTACCTCATGGCGCGAAAGCAGGCACTCAGGGAACATGAAGAATTTTGGTCTCCTCCAACTCGACGAATTACGCAGGCAGTAATGCCTCCCCTCTTCGGCGGAATGGTTCTTGGGTTTTTCATGCTGGGACCGCAGGCAGACGAAGTTCATTCCACATGGCTCCTCCCTCCTCTCTGGATGATTTTGTACGGCTGCGCATTGCACGCCGCCGGGTTTTTTACGCCGCGCGGCATGAAACTTTTCGGTTGGGGATTCATTTTAAGCGGTGCGGGCCTGGCTGCGGGAATACTGATCTCAGGTCACAAATATCCACTTCTCTATGCTCACGGCGCTATGGGATTCTTTTTCGGTGGGTTTCACCTCGCGTACGGTGCCTATCTGCATTTCACGGAACCGAGGAAGAATGAAGCGTGAATCCGGAACCTTTTCTTCAACTCGACCGTGTGATCCACGAGAAAGGCCGCATGGCGATTATGTCCATGCTCGCAGCCTCGCCCGAAATGTCGTTCACCGACATCCGGAATACGCTCAACATGACTGATGGCAATTTAAGCATGCACTTGCGCACTCTTCAGGAAGCAGGGTATGTCGGGGTAACCAAAAGCTTCCAGGAACGCCGTCCCTTGACCACTTGCTCCTTAACCGTCCAGGGACAGGCCGCATTTTCCAATTACATCAATTTACTCGAACAGATCGTGAAACAGACCAAACTGACTTAAGGTGGCAGATTCTTTTACCCAACAACTTTGCAATACAAAGCTAATTTATGACTATTCTTCGTGCTCAACATCTAGGAATGTGTTTCGGCGTCCGCGACGCGATTGCGTTGGCACAACAACATGCCCGGGAAAAGCCACTGACTGTTCTCGGCGAGTTGGTTCACAATCAGTTTGTTCTCCAGGACCTTCGCCGACATGGCGTACAATCCTCAGCTAAACCGGAATCGGCCCTCACGTCGCAGGTAATGATCACCGCCCATGGTGCTTCAGACAAATCAAAAGCACATGCGCGGTCCCTTGGTCTCGAAGTTCTCGATGCCACCTGTCCTCTCGTCGCATCGGCCCATGCCGCGTTGCGTCGCCTGATCGAGAAAGGATTGCATCCCATCATCGTGGGAAAGCGCGATCACGTTGAAGTCAAAGGAATGACGGGAGATTTGACGGCTTTCGATGTGATCCTCTGTGGGGAGGATGTACAAAAAATCAGTTACAAGCCAGGATTTGGAATTGTGGCTCAAACAACGCAGCCGATCGAAAAAGTGCATTCATTGGTAGAACTACTCCGCAATCGATTCTCCGATTCAAAAATTGAATTTATAGACACCGTTTGCCGCCCTACCAAGCAACGCCAGCAGGCTGCCGTCGAACTTGCGCAGGAATGCTCCGTTGTTATCGTCGTTGGGGGCACCAAAAGCAATAATACGCGCGAACTTGTCGCGACCTGTGGCAAGTATTGCCGCAATATTCACCACGTGCAGGATGAAAACGAAGTTCAGGCCGAATGGTTCGGTGCAGAAAGCATTATCGGGATCACGGCCGGAACTTCCACACCGGATCTACTCATCGATTCGGTGGAAAAGCGCATCCGCGAAATTGAAAAGAGCGTTTGCGAGGTGCAATTGGTATGAACGCGCGCAAAACCTGGAGCATGGTGGTCATCTACGCAATTGCCATGGCATGGGTTGAATCGGCAGTCGTTGTGTATTTGAGAACATTGCTGGATCGGATTCAACCGTATCAAAAAACGCCGTTGCCGCATCTGGCCAACTTTGGAAGCACTGAATTGATCCGCGAAGCCGCAACGCTCATCATGCTCGCCGCAGTCGGTTTTCTCTCCGGAAACACCACCCGAAAGCGTCTCGGCTACTCCCTGATTGCGTTTGGCGTCTGGGATATTTTTTATTACCTCTTTCTACAAATAATCTGTGGGTGGCCAAAATCCCTGCTTGACTGGGACATCCTCTTCCTAATCCCTCTGCCCTGGTGGGGCCCGGTGATCGCTCCGATGTTGATAGCGATGCTAATGATTATATGGGGCAGCTCTGTAACCGTCCTGAATTTGAAACCTCGCAAAATCTCCAACGCTGCGCGTTTCTACTGCACGGTCGGTGTCCTCCTGGCTCTTTACGTATTCATGCAGGAGAGCCTCGGAATCCTTCAGCAAGGCGAAAAAGGGCTTCGCGAAATGTTGCCAACGCATTTTTCCTGGCTGCTTTTCAGTTTCGCCCTGCTCCTGATGGCTGCCCCGATTCTCAACTTGTCCAAGCAGACACCTGCATCCGACTCGAAACCTGCCGATGGTCTTTCGCTAAGAGATGCCACTAACCAAGGGTCGGGAATGGGCCTGATTTCATGAGCGGCTTCAAAGTGTTACCAACTGGGCTGGATGAATTATAAGGTTTTCGCGGCGGCCCTGTTATCGTTCTTAACGGGCTGTGTTGGGTTATCCACCCAGGATGACACACGCACACAAGTGGTCACGTTTCCCAGCAATGCCGACATCGAAGTGAATGGGAAACGACTCGGTGAAGCCCCCGTGCTGGTCACGATTCCACGCGATTCCCAGGGCCATATCACGCAGACCACCGTTATTCGTGCAATACCCAAAACCACCAACCAATTTGTTCAAATCCGCGAATTCTCACCAGGACGCACAAATCCGATTCCTCTGCGCGTCATGATCGACATGCGTTTTGTCGAAACAAATGCAAGCAACCTGGTAGCCCAAGGCGAATTATCCCAGCCCGGATCACAAGGTCCTGCTGCCCCGCGACCAGCTCTCTCTCCCCGAGCGCAAGCAAACCAAATTGTCATCGGAATTCCGCTTCATTAAGCAGCAAAGGGACGACTCCTCCTTCCATTCAGGCCGATGCTTTAAAGGATGTGCCTGGTCCGGACGGGAATAACCGCTCTCCACCCATAACCGGCGCAACCACGCCGGCAGTTTGACAATTCCGGCATGAGGCGATAACAAATGGGGATCAGCAGCCGGATGAATACTATTACTGCCGACCAACTAACTGTCGAAAACTTCTCAGCCCACCTTAAATCCAAGTTTAGCGTTTTCTTCGATGCCGGACGCCGTTTCGAATTGGAATTGGAACTGGTGGAAGCCGCATCGAGAAAGAGCCACTCCACAGGCACTTCGTCC
>JAQGOX010000478.1 GCA_028293365.1 Verrucomicrobiales bacterium
GACATCACAGAGAGGGCGATCAGAACCGCCCGCCAGGTAAATACAATCTCAAGATCGAAATGACGGAACAGAAAACTACCAACGATCCCTTTGCGTCCAAGGATTTTTAACAAGATCAATCCAGTCGCTACTGGTGGAACTACTAAAGGAAGGGACACAAGCGTTTCCACCAATGATTTACCGCGCCACTCATGGCGTGCCAAAAGCCAGGCTACAGCAAGGCCGAAGGGAAGCATGCATAAAACGCTCAGTGCTGAAATCCAGGTGGTGAACCCGATGATTTGCCACTCTTCCGCACTCATCATCTGCGAACGATAAAGCCGAATTTCTCGAAAATTTTCCCAGCTCGGTCTGAGTTAACAAACTGGACAAATTGATCAGCGGCGCCGTACTGTTTCGCAGCCTTCACCACCGCAACCGGGTAGCTGATGTTCGGCGAATTCGACGGCGGAACTTCGAAGGCAATTTTCACTTTTTTTGAAATGGCGGCGTCAGTCTTGTAAACAATTCCGGCGTCAACATTTCCAGCTTCGACCGCCGCCAGTGCGGCCCGAACGTTTTCTGTGGGAATGATTTTTGATTCCACCGCCGGCCATAAATTCCGCTGCTTTAGAAATTCTTTTGCGTAGATCCCCGCAGGGACGGAGGTGGGCTCCGCCAACGCAATGCGCTTGACCCAATCTGCTTTCAAATCGTCGGGGCTGGTTATGACCGCTCCTCCATCTGCCGCGACGACAATGACCAGCGCGTTCGATAAGCGGCTCTTTCGTGTCTGAGCGAAGATCAAACCTTTTTTTTGCAGCCGATCCATTTTGGCTTCATCCGCCGAAAAGAAAATATCGGCGGGAGCACCTTCTTCAATTTGTCGGGCCAACGTGCTGGAGGCTCCGAAATTGAATACGATTTTATCCTCCCCACGCGATCGATAATCCTGAGCAATCGTCTTCAAAGCATCGCTAAGACTGGCAGCCGCGAAGACAGTGATCTCGGCGGCATGGAGTTGGATTCCCATGAAAACGACATACGCAATCGCGAACAAGAGGACAGAAGTTCTGAAAGGAAATTGCGGTTCCGCTTTCATTACCAAAAGAAGCAACGATTGGGAAGGCCGACCTGAAAATGGATAGTTCCAGAAACCAGGATCGCAATGCTTTGATCCGGTTGATTTTTCACGGCACAATTGAAGCACAACCGCCACCGGATTCAAATCATCTTCGAGACACTCGGAATCATTGACGCGATCCAAACAAAAAAAGGGCAACTGCAGTTTTGCAGTCACCCAATGAAAGGAATCCGGTGCGTTTGGCTCTTAGCGTGGCGTGATAAGAACTCCCGGCGCATTGGTTCCTACGGGCGGGATGGTCCTTACTCCATTCACTCCGCTCAAAGGCGCTGGAGGGGTTGCCGGAATTGTGGTTGAGGGTGCAGTTTCGGGGAGAGGACGAACCGCACTCGAATCAATACTGGAATCGATTCCTGTCTCCGAAGCGCCCGCTCCGCCGATACCGGTAGTGCTCCGTCCCAGGGATCCGGTTGTGCTTGTTCCGCTTGGAACCCCGGTGGTACTTGCTCCAAGATCGGTAGGCGCAGCCGGATTAATCGAGCCGAGCCCGATACTTCCCCGTCCGGGAGCGGCCGCCCCGGGCGTCACCCGCCGATTTCGGAAACGCGGATCGGTCGCATTTAAACCACCCGGAACGGCGCTTAGGCCGGGTCGGGTGGTGCCAATCACATCACCGGTTATACCAGAGTCCAAAGTCGTCGAGCCGGCACCTACCCCCTGTCCGATGCCGGTTGGGCTGACACCTCCCGAAATCCCGCTTGGTGACGCTCCCACACCGATGCCCGTTGGCGCAGTGCCGCCGGCGATTCCGCTTGGCGAAGCGCCTGGGCTAATCGGTGGAGTGGTCGTGCTGGATCCGATACCCGAGGTCGTGGTCGTTCCGCCTATACGAGGTGTGGTGGTGGTGGCAGATCCAACCGGAGCTGGAGCTGAGCCAATTCCTGAGGAAGCCGAAACAGCACCTCCGCCCGCCGCGCCCGCACCTGCGCCGGCCGATTGTGCTTTCACTTGATGAAATGTTAATAAAATTGCAATAATCGCTGCATATGCCTTCATAAGTATCCTTTGTTTTGACCGCCGCTTCATAATAAGAAGGGCTGACTGCCTTTTAATATGCTCACCCGTAACAAGATATGCACAATGGGTAGTAGATCTGGATTAGCACCAAGGGGAGGACACCAGCCCGAGTGAGGGATTGCCTTGAGTCCAACCCTTTCGGCGGGCATCTTCAGGGAATGAAAACCGGTGCTTGCCGTAACCTTTTTAATTCCTTTTGCGTTTTAGCGGGATTTGTCTCCGTACAGTTCCTGTTGTCGGGATGCGCGCACGACCCTTTTCCACGCGACGCAGTGGGGTTTGTTCATCCGGGACAAACGACCCGAGCGGAACTGATCGAGAACTTTAGCAACCCGATCTATGACTTTAAAGAGCCACACGTCATCGGCTACCTCAAGGAAACGATTGGGGGCAAAGCGCCACACAATACCCTCAACGCGGATCCAAGTTCGCTATTGTATCAGGATGATCCTGGATTTGCTGGCCGCGACACGGAAGTTCTATGCTTCCTGTTGGATGACAAGGATCGGGTGATTAAATTCGAGAAACTCTATGTCGACGGTAAAAAGCAACCATCCCAGGCGATCAAGGAATGGGCTCGGGGCGAACGCCCTTCAAAATAATTCTGTGATGACGCGCATTGACTTGCCGTTTCCGCACCGATAACTTGTACGAACCAGTGATGCTCAGCGTTATAGAACACCTTCTCGTACTACAAGATCGCGACCGAAAAATTCAACGTGTTGAAACCGAGCTCCAACACCTTGGGCCGGAGCGGGAGGCGCTCAAAGGGCGCGCCGAAGCGACAAAAAATGCCCTCGAAACTGCCAAAACCCACTCCAAGCAGATCGAAAGTGACCGTAAGAGACTCGAACTGGATGCCGAAGCCAAAAAGCAGCAAATCGAAAAATATTCGATTCAGCAATTCCAGACCAAGAAAAACGAAGAGTACAAGGCGCTGAACCACGAGAT
>JAQGOX010000502.1 GCA_028293365.1 Verrucomicrobiales bacterium
TGATTGGTTCCAGAGCCCACCAGCGAGTTAGTTGCGATATTTGCTCCTACAAGCTCTACGTGCGACGCATAACCGAGTTGGAGCAGCATTATAAGCCCTAGAAGGCGCGTAATTGCCCAGCGATACAGAGTTTCTGGCACTGGCAGGCAGTTTTTGCCTGCACTTAGGCCCTTTTTCTTCATTCTGTGACCAAGCATCTGTCATGCCGTGGATTTCCCTGCCTGGCTTCGCTGTCAATAGCCTCAAAAATGACGGGTATTCGCCTAACGCCTTTTCAATTTACCAGCGGAAGAAGCGATATGGGTCGTCCCATTCTTCTGGTTGGTCGAGATAGAAGCCTTCCAGCAAGCGGTGCTCCTTTTTCGACGGATCAACAGGATGAAAAAACCGTTCCAGCATCGGCGTCGAACCGGCTGCTCCCATATTTGCAAGCAACTGGTTGAGCATGGCGGCCGTGCGGCGAAACGTGCGACGGAGATTTGCTTGCTGACTATTCTGGAATTGCCAGGGTGCCATTTGTACAAAAACAATGTTCGCACCACTCGTTTTTGCCAGGACCCCATCTCCCACAATTTCCGCTCTGGAAGTAATAAGTGGCAGTCTTCGTGGATCACGATTATGAACATCGCTCGGGCCGATTCCCGCAAAAACGGATGCTAATCCAAAAGGCTTGAAATAGGACCCAATGTGCTCGGTGGTCTTCATCGTTACTTGAACCGGAAGCGCCGAATTGATGTCTGACTGATCCAAACCAATCGCAAGGAGATTGCCGTGAGCGTTGAGGAATTCGTTCACCAAGGTGATGTTGGTTCCGATTTCTTTTCCGGATCCCGGACCAAGTATCAAGAGTTGATCAGGGGATAGTTTAGTTCCGTCGATCGACCGCACCTCCGCCCCGATGGATTCGAGAAAGGTTTTTCCCGCAGGTTCGCCGGCATACATTGCGCCGCGGTGAGTCGCTGATTTCCAATTCCCAACATAATGGATGAGATTGAGAACCAGGGCCTCGGCGGAGGGATCGCTTTCGGTGCGGCCCGTAACGTCAAGTTGACAGAAGATTACCAGCCCTTTTGCTTCGCGATATTCGAGCAGAGGTGTGTACTGGAGGCTGAATCCACCATCAAGTATCGGTAGAAAATTGCCACGCGCTGGTTTCTCGATCAGGACCGAGGCGACATTACCACGGTTGCCGCAACGCCAGATCCGGGTTTGTAGAAGACACGCTCTCTCAATGGTGGGTCCGAATCGGGTACGCAATTCATACTCCAAGCGCGGCGAAAGAATGGTTGCCGCACCGTGCCAGTCCCGGAGATTCTCAGCTTTGATGTCAGCCAGAATGGGATGGTCCGGAACCCGGGGGAACAATTGACGCAATCCATACTCCTGAACGCGAAAACCAAAACGTTGTTCCAGGACCTCGGAGGTCTGCTCGAAGAGAATCACTTTAAGCCCCTCACGAACGCGGCTGATGTCAGGCGCTATGCCGTCAGGAGTTAGCGCAGCCTTGCCGACCACGAGGATGTCATAATTTGACAAGTCCGAATTCGTGGAGACTGATTGTGCATGAATTCCAAGATCCTTAAAAAGCTTCGTAGTTTCGCCTTTGGGATCGAACAACGCGATTTTTGGAAAAAAGCTTTCAGTACCATAGCGTGCGGAAGCCGGCATGATATCGATGACGAAGCTATCCTCCTGCGTCTCGCCGGTTCCAAACCTTGCGGCCAAATGGAGTTCGTAGGTACCGGCTGCGAGATTCCTGGGTAATTCGAGGCGGACTGGAATTCGCGCCTGATCTCCTGCTGGAATCGTCAGGCGCTGAACGGCTGAAACCGCCCTCGGAAGGTTGAGCGTCCAGGTGGAATCGCAGGTGACGGTCTCGCGCGAGTTATTAATCAAAACGATCTGTTTCTCAACCGTTTCGCCGCCGCGGAAATTATGGTCTTTGCTGGTGAATGCCGCTGGCTTTCCAGCGATATAGGCCAGGAGGGGTCGGTTATTGCGAATGAGCGCTTGTGCGGCCGGTGTGGCAATCCAGTCCGCGCGCTCGAAGGCAATGTCCATGCGTTCATAGCGCTGGTCGATGTAATCAGGGCTGAAGCCGGGCCGTTGCAAATGGTCCCAATCGACCTTCAAATTCTTTCGGCTTCGATCGACTCCAGGGCGCAACTTCCAGAAATGTTCGTATTCCCATGGCGAAATACCGGAGACTCCCCACGTGCGATAGGCGCGCCAATTGTCAGTGATATACTTTGCAAAGATGGGATAACGTTCCGTGAAGCGATCCGAGCCGACTTGATTTGGATAGTCCCAGCGATGCCAGGTATTACCCGCGCGAACTTGAGCGGCCTCCCAACGCAGGTTGGCCTTTTCGGCTTCGCTGATTTGAAAAGCTGAGTCTCCTAAAAACTGCGCATTCCATTCGGCGAGGCAGAATTCCCAAGGCACTTTTGCACTTCCCCACTCCCGCTGATCTTTATACCAGCCGCGATACATCGTCCAATCCCACGTGAAGGGCGCGCCGTATTCGCAGGTGAATGCCGGTTTTACGCCGACGGTCGCCCAGTGCTCGAACCAGTCATCGAGTTCCTGAACAGGTGCAAAGTTCGAATAGAAATTACTATCGTGCATCACTCCCAGATTTCCCGAGGAGTGATGATAAACGATGCGGCGTGGATCCAAATGCTTCACGATCGCTTCAGCGCGCTCAGCCATTTTCACATTCCTCAATGCCCATTGATCGCGACCGTCGTGGATTCCATCGATCATATCGGGATTCATATCCTCTTCGTAACCGGTCGCATTGTGGCTCATCACATACATGACCACGGAGGGATGATTGCCGGCGGCGCGTGTGTAATAGGCAGCGTGGCGTGCATAGTTATTGGTCGCGTCGGCATCGGGAGTTTTCCAGTCGTAGTGGCTGAAATGGGGCTGGGTAAAGCCGACGAGCATACCAACGTCGTCGGCGGCACGGAGGATCTCGGTAAAACTTAGGTGTGACCCAGGTTCGCAATCGTAGTTATGGGTATAAACGTAATTGATTCCGAAACCTTTCAGGCGTTCGAGCGTTTCGCGGGTGGATTCGTAGGTGGCGAGCGCGGGTCCCAACTGGGCATTGTCCAAAGGAACCGCGGAAAGAAAAATGCGCGTTCCGTTGAGATAGAAATCGCGGCCATTAATCCAGAATTCACGGAACCCAAAGGAGCGTTTCCAATCAGTGTCGAGGGTCTGACCGTCGGTACTGACCAGCGACACTTGCAATGATAATTGATTCTGGGGCTTGTTGAGATCCCAAAGATCGCTCGGGATCCATTTCTCGGTGAAACTCAGACGGCCCTCTTTGAGATCAGCGGATTGAAAAGGCGTGCTGGAAAATTCTTTGACCGTTGCCCCGCTTTTCAGAATGCGAGTTCGAATGGTGTAACGAAGATTCGGATCAAGATCGGCAACAGTGGCGTCGATCGTCAATTCGCGATTGCGCACCGACGTGCCGACGGCGATATCTTGAATCGTTGGACCACGCGGCGTGCTGACCAGGAAAACATCGCCGCACAAACCTTTGCGGGCGACAGTACCTTTCACTTCGCGGGCGGAAGCGCTGTCGGTGTACGAGAGCATCACTCCCTTCAGTGGGAGTGCCGCAACCAATAAGGTAATTCGGTGGGTCCCGCCCTGAGTACACGCGGATGAAATGTCGAGGTCGCCTCCGGGAAAGCGCAGTTCGCCGGCCTTCGCGCCATCCACAAAAATCGAGGCGAATGAATTTAGATATTCCACACGGAGAGAAATACGACGCCCGGTCCAATTTTCCGGGATCGCGAACTCACGTTCGTACCAGGCAGAACTGACTTCGCCCGGCTTTACGCTCACCCAACGTGGGTGCGGGTAAAGCGTTTGGGAGTCCTTTTGCATATAGTCGGTAATCCCAGGCCAGCTTCCAGGGACTTTGAAAAAGCCCCAATCTTCCCTGGGGGGTTGATCGCTTTTTCCCACGAAAGGCTGCCAGCGCCAAAGACCATTCAGGCAAAACTGTTCGCGGGTTGGTGTCGTATCGCGGTGGGCTTTGGTCGTATCCCACACTGCTCTAACGCCTTCAGGCAATTGGACGCTGGAGTCATCGGCTCGGAGCCGTGGCCCCACGAGGAGCATCCAAAGGATCGTGACGCGTCCGAATTTGAGAAAAACCGCGAGGGCTCGATAGTTTCTAAATTTCATGATGTGTTTCCGAATCCTGGACAGGGTGCTATGGCAGCCAGCGTAAAACGAGCGCGGCCAAAATAGAAGCCTTACTGAGGTGGAAGGCAGTGGGCTGGGTCGATTCAATCCAACGCAAAATGATTCGAATTCAATTTGATTCTTCGCATTCCCAAAGCAGTCAAATTGCGTTACGCTAATATTTACAGTCCGCGGTCAAGGTTGAAGATATTCATTCCGACGCTCGAGGACGTGATTTATTTCTGTGAAGCGCCAGACCCTTTTCTTTGCTTGCATTGTCGTTTTGAACGGCGCGCTTTGGTTTTTCTTTGGCCGTGAAAGAGATTCCAAGACAGGGGCCAGAACGATCAGTTCCCTGCGCCCGGTGACGAATCAGATCGTCAAGGTTCGGCCTGCCCCGACGGTGGTGATTCGCACAAACTCCTTTCAGTGGGAACAATTGGAATCGGAAGATTACCGCTCTTTCATCACCCGTCTTCGGGCCATTGGTTGCCCAGAGGAAACCATTCGCGATATTATTATCGCGGATTTGGACAAGCTGATGGCCCCACGGATTCAGGCCACGGATGGTCCGCACGAGCCTGCCAAATACTGGAAGCCGCAACGCAAGCAACTCACCCGCACAGTTGATTCGCTGGAGAAGGATACACGCAAACAAGCCATCGACTTTGAAAAGCGTGAAGTTATACGCGAGTTGCTCGGAGTGGATCTGGCGGCGGAACGGTCTCGAACGAAAGGCGAAACGGATATTTACGAGGAGCGGCTTGGATTTCTTTCGCTCGACAAACGAATGCGAACTCGCATGGCTATCGAACAGGCGAACCAGGAGGAAGTAGCTCTGCGGGAAGCTTCCTGGCTGGAAAACGATACGCTCACTAGCGAAGAAAAGACGCGCCTGCGCGAAATTCAGGAGAAGAAACAGAATACTCTCGCGACATTGCTCACGCCGGACGAATTGGATCAGTACAATTTGTGGTTTTCTCCGAGCGCCTACAAGGCGCGCGAAACCCTTTCCACTTTGGATCCCACCGAAGACGATTTTCTGTCGATTTACCGACTGCAGCGCGAATTCGATGCGGAGTGGGATGGTGTGCAGCCATCCGAACTCGACCCGGAGCGGCGGGCGAAATACGAAAAGGCTCAGCGCGACTTCGAAGCTGGCGTTAAAGAGTATCTCGGTCCGGATCGATTTGAAAAATTCGTGCAGGCGCGCGACCCCGATTTTCAGCAACTCCAAATTGCCTCAGCCCAGTTTGCCCTCAGGCCCGATGTAGCGTCCGACGTTTATAGCTTTCGCCAGACTCTGAGCGAGGAACGCGCAAAGGTGGACGCAAATCCAAACCTTAGCCGTCCGCAGCGCGACCAAGTCTTCCAGGCGCTCAGCGAGGAAACCGAAAAGGCGGTCGTCGAAGTGATGGGACCAAAAGCGTACCGCTATTATCTCCGCAATGGAGCCGGAAAGTGGATCAGAGGCAATTAAATGACTGAGACGGTTTCGGACAGGTTTGATATTCCCTCACCGACGAGCGTCAGACGGTGAAATAAAAATAAAAAAATTATCGTCCTTTATTGTCCTTTTACTTCTTTTGCTGGGGTTTATCGTCCTTTTTATCGCCCCGGATCGTCTCTTAGTGCCCTTTATCGTCCGTCATCGTCTATTTTTGACCTTCGCTGGTTGCGGTCGGATCCCGGCCCTTCGGCTCAGTGGTGGGGGGGCTTCTTTTTCATTGTGTTTGCCTGTGTCTAATGTGTTTTAGGCCAAAATAATTGTGTCGCGATTGTGTTCGAGTTGTGTTGCGGTCGTGTTTTCGTTGTGTCGAATTGTGTTTTAAACACAATTGGGTGTCCCCTCTCCCTGCCCTCTCCCCCAGAAGGGGAAAGGGGATGGGTTTTTGACCGGTTTATTCTTCGAGCGGTCGTCACACTTCGAAAGAGCAGAGCCTCGTCACCTCGGCTGCTACATTTTAAATAAGTTCGGAAAAAAGAACGTGTGTTATTGTGTGCCAGTGTGATCGATCGTAGTCCAAGGTCCAAAGTCTTGAGTCCAAAGTGCGGATTCGGATTCCCTCCCCCCCATATGGGTCCATGTGTAATAACGAATAATAGCGTGTTTTATCGAATAAAAACGAATAATAGCGAATAACATCGTGGACGGCGGCACCTTCGTTTGCGGATTTGCACATTCGCAAACGAAGGTGCCGTTTCGACTTTTCAATCGAGTAATACGGTTTATTAAAATGTCAAAGAGCGGCGAGCGGTTTTGGCGCTCGCGGCAAACTGTATTCCGAGATTTCGGCTCGGCCCGATGGATAGTGTATTTACCAACTTAACACTCTTTTTGTCAACTGTGTTTTACATGAACCCACATTTTCGTTACCTGCAAACTGCATAAGAAAAAGTTTGAACAAAGGGAAACGGAGGGTTACGCGAGCACCAGAGCCGGCCGGAAGAGATCAGCCTCTAATCTGCTTCTGAATGCCCAAGTGGTTCGAAATCGTAAGAAGCTCACTCTGCATCCCCGCCTGGGAGGCGATCCTCACAAATGCCGCAATTCCTGAGATTCAATCTCCAGTAACTGCTCAGCCTCGGATTGGAATAGCGAGTTTGAATTCGTAACTACTCTGCTTTCGAAAACTTCAGGATCTTCCAGAAGCGTGAACGGAACCACCCAGCCCCTCTGCGTCCGTTTTCGAAAGAACGGAAATCGGGAAATCCCCAACGTCACTCATGAAGATATTTTTACTCTTCACCGGATTCTGGCCGAAACGGTGATGGATCAAGGCACCGCCGGGCGCTACCGC
>JAQGOX010000552.1 GCA_028293365.1 Verrucomicrobiales bacterium
CGGCCCAGCCCGTGCTGATTTCAGAATCCTCGCTTCATGCCGTTGCGGAACCCGTGGCGTAAAGTTCTTATTTCGTTTTCGCCTTAACCCGATTTTTGAGGTCAGCGATCTGTTTTTCGACCGCCGCGCGGTCCGGTGAAATGATGGCGAGACGGCTCAAGTAGTCGATCGCCTGCTCTAAATTTCCTTCATGCTCCTCCATGTTTGCCAGAAGGGCCAGAGTTTGCTCGTAAGAGAAAATATCTGAGTCCGATTTACCGGATTCCTGCTGCGACCACTTTTTCAGCGCTAACTGCCAAAGATTGCGAGCCCGATTAGAATCATGAAGGTCGTGATCGTAAAGCCGGCCGAGCTCGATCAGGATCTGATAACTATCCGGGTTCGACAGCCATCCTTCACGCAGGAACTCTTCCGCTTCCTTCACTTTGTTCAAATGCGTTCGTAACCAGTAACCGGCGACGGTATAGGTTTCCACTCGGTGTGGGTCCATCTGTGCGGAGAGGCGCAGCCAGGGAAGCAGTTCGCGTTCTGATCCGGGTTTATCGAGATGCGAATGCGTCGATGGGAAAAAATTTCTGCCGAGCCGATCGATCCAGTCTTTGGACTGGCCAAGGAATTCCATTTCCTTTTCGTGCTGCTCCGTATCGTGTTCGCCTCCCTGGGTGGCCTCCGCCACTTCTTTATGCGCCGGTTTGCGGCCTTGATCAAACAGAGAGGGATAATAGCCGTTATGAAAATAGATATCCGCTTTGACGAAGAGTTGGTTGGCAAAGAGGCGCCGGGCGTCCCCGAACAGAATCTGCATTATTCCTCCCGAATGTGTTTTTGTGGGAAACCATTTGTCGGAATGCGCCTGCAACAAGCAGCCCAGACTAAAACAAAGCGATAACAGCAGAGTCAAAATGAGCGCTGGGGCAGGCATGTTTTAATTTAACGGTTTGCGGCGAAATGCAACCCAGCATGCAGCCAAAAAAAAGGCGGAATAGACCCCGCCATAAACGGAGGCAAGGAGCCATGGGCCCCAGGGTATCAATCCGGCGTTGTGAATTATGAGATCCCGAACGTCAAAGAACTCCAGATGCGGGAGCAGATAGTAGAGCGCATAGACTATGCTGCTCAAGGGCTCTGGCTCCTGCATGGCGATCTGATTTAAATGCCTGGCCACAAATAGAATGCCCAGAACGACAACGAAGCAAATCGTGGAATTTGAAGATGGAGCCGCAAATATCACTGAACCGAGCAGAGCCATGGCGATCACCACCGCAAGGAAGATCCAATGGAACCACGCAGCCTGAAAATATTGCACAACTGGCCAGGCATGTTCCTTGCTCCCGGAAATGACGGCGAAAAACAAATAGAAGACGAACAAGGCCAGGCCGCACGCGAGCCAGCAGCCAATAAACTTGCCCAGAATGAGATCCCATCGGGACACCGGTTTTGCCAGAAGTGGAAAGATCGTTCGGCTTTCACGCTCCATTGGAATCTGCCGGGCAGTGGTTGTTAACGCGATTGCCAGCGACGCCAGCCAAATGAGTAGCAGGCAAGCCTCCTTTAAGAACCGGACAATGCGGTCATCGTTGAAAAAATTAATCGAACCGAGAGAAATCGTTAATACCGCTGTAAGAATGAATAAAACGTAAAAATCCTTCCGTCGATAGAGCTCCTTGATGACAATCGTTGCGATCGCAAGGGAAGCGTTCATACGGGCGCCTCCGGTGTATATCCAATGATTTTCAGGAAGATATGCTCTAAATCCATTTTGTGTTCGGCAACAAGATCGGTCACGCTGCCTTCGACGGTTTTTCGTCCTTCATTCATTATTGCGACCCGGTCGCACACGGTTTCCACTTCGCCAAGTTCATGGGAGGAGAAGAAAACGGTTTTCCCTTCGTGTTTAAGACGCCGAATAATTTCCCTGACTTTCATCCGCCCAATTGGATCCAGACCGCTCGTAGGCTCGTCGAGAATGAGCAGGTCTGGGTTGTTGATAAGCGCCTGAGCAAGCCCGGCGCGCTGTTGCATGCCTTTGGAATAGGTTTTAATGAGTCGCGTCCGTGCATGTTCCAGTTCGACGACTTTGAGCACCCAGTCGATTCTTTTTTCAGTTTCACCTTTCGGAATTCGGAAAATCTTTGCGTAGAAGCGCAGCAACTCTTCGACCGAAAGGAATTTGTAGTAGTAGGTGAGCTCCGGGAGATAACCAATCCGCTGCCGGGCTAGCGGATCGCGCGCATCGGCGTCAAAAAGATAGACACCACCTGCAGTGGGCTGTACGAAGCCCAACAGTACGTTCATGGTCGAAGTTTTCCCCGCTCCATTGGGGCCCAGGAACCCAAATACTTCCCCCGGCATGACGGAGAGGTCCAGGTCATGCACAGCGACCTTCAAAGGTTGGTGCGCCTCTCGACTTCGATATTCGACGCGCAGATTTTCGATTTTCAGAATCGGTCGCATCGCATTCGATTTAGAAACCGGAGTCGGATTTTTCAAGTCAATTTAAGATTAAAGCGCAAGCGCCAGTTTTTCACGATATATATCTAAAATGGACCGATTTCAACGCATGAATCCTTTTGGGTCCGACAGAGAAATGATAACAAACGAACGAGGGAAGCTCGAGAAAAAGCAGATTGGACGACCCAGCCAGGGATTGCCGGCAACACAAATGCGTTTGATGGATAACAAATTGACCGCAGAGGATTTGAGATGAATTTTTTAAGGCGAGGATTTATTGGATGGTTCGTAAGCCTTTCCCAGCCAGATATCAAGGGTTTCCCCGATTGCCTCAGCTCTCCCAACCGGCTACGATTGATGTTTGGCTCACGAAAGAACCAGGTCGTTTTTGGTAATTGAGGACAGCGCGGATGCCGCAACTTTGATTCGACACACATTTGACTCCCTCGAATCATGCACCGCCTTTGTGTGCCGGAATCTCAGCGAAGCAAAGGCCTATCTGCTTGGCTGCGGCATGTATTCCAACCGGTCGACACATTCGTTTCCCAACGCGGTCATTTGTGATTTGAGTCTCAAAGGTGATTCCGGGGTTAAATTCGTCGCTTGGCTAAAAGACTCTACGGATTTCAACAATCTGCCAGTGATCATTTTAACAGGGTTCACATCAGAAGCGGATATTTCGGCTGCGAGAGCGCGAGGCA
>JAQGOX010000554.1 GCA_028293365.1 Verrucomicrobiales bacterium
GACTGGAAGCCGGCGAGGATCCGGAAAATATCTAAGCAGATATGGGAGATGAGCTAGGCGGCATGATGGGTGATGAAGGCGAGGAAGGCGGTGGAGGATTTGGTGGCGGAGGCGGGTATTCAAAAGACCAGGGCCTCTACGATTACTAAACCAGGAATTCCGCTATCGCCGAAGGAGACCCGATGTTCGCCATATCATTTGACCATCGACGGACAGACTCGATTGCATTTCGGAAGCAATTGCTTTTCAGGAATGCTTGCCATTAGAATCGTCTATGAACTTCCTTCGCTTTTTTTGCCTGGCAGGCGCATTGATTTTGGCTCCACTTCAGGCCGCCCCGGTAAAAATCGCCTGCGTCGGAGACAGCATCACTGAGGGCGCGGGGTTGGGAAACGCCGCGGTCGAAAGTTACCCGGCCCGTCTGCAACGATTGCTGGGAACGAACGCAATCGTGCGGAATTATGGTGTCAGCGGACGGACCTTGTTGAAGAAAGGCGACTTTCCCTACTGGAACGAACTTTTCTTCAAGCAAAGCCATGATTGGGTACCAGACATTGTAATTATCCAATTAGGGACGAATGATTCGAAGCCGCAGAATTGGAAGTACGGAACCAACTTTATTTCGGACTATGAGGAATTGATCGCCAGCTATGCAAGTCTCACAAACAGCCCAAAAGTCCTCGTGTGTACTCCCTGCCCGGTTTACGGAAATGGCGCTTACGATATCAGGCCCGGCATCGTCGCCACGAATATTGCACCCGATGTTCGCGACATTTCACAGAGGTTGAATCTGGACTTAATCGATCTGCATGTTCGTCTCAACGGTCATCCCGATCTCTTTCCCGATACGGTACATCCCAATTCCAAAGGAATGGTCGCGATGGCCGCAGTAATTTTTGACGGGTTGGCCGGCGGGGCTCCAACGGTCTTGCCGCCGCCTGCGCTCATTAAACGGATCTCCGCGACCCGAATAGAACTAAGCTGGCCCGCGCACTGGGGCGGATTAGTGCCGCAAACGACACAGACCCTCAAAACCAGCAACACGGTATGGACGCTCGTGGATGTTGCGATTCCATTCAGTGATGGAAACTGGATTCGTCAAACGAACGTCTCCACCGGCGCTCCGCGATTCTACCGCCTTTGGCAACCGTGAATCATGGCGTGAAATCCCTTTCAAAAAGCCACAACGCCGGCCGTTGCTGAATCCATATTTCGGAACTCGGGAGCCGGCTCCGGATAATGAGCCAAAGTTTCTTCACGCGCCCGGCTTACTCCAGTGTCGTTTCAACTGCCGCGCGGCCTCATTCGTCCTATTGCTCCTGTAAATACCGAATCCTCTTATGGACATCCGTATTGATCGAATGATACGGCTGCGAGAGATTCCCCGCCGCAAACAGAGTTTGACGCGTGTGTTCCATATCATCCTCACCGATGGCATCTGTGAAAATCGGTTGTAGGTATTCCATCCCCATCCTGGAAGGTTTCATCAATTTCGGATCATAAAGGGCTGGATGCATCCGCCGTGCGTGGATCATTCCCCAACGGTCACGAAATCGATTCGCGTCGTAGCCTTCAACATGGAATCCCTGGGTCTTATTATATTGCAGCACTGAAACCGCATTGTTCCGTCCCTCCGCCAGCAGTTCAACCGCCTTGGCTCCGAGCTGAGCCGCATAAAACCGATCAAACAAAATTGGCCGTCCACCACGTTGCGTATGACCGACTTTGCGCGTGAAAATAGCTTCCCGGGCGGTTTCGCTGCGGCGATATAGTTGAAAATAACGGTCGCCAATCATCTGAATGAGCCGCGATCGTAATGCCTCCGCAGCCCCGCTCAGCACAATATTGCCTGCCGGATCGGTGGACTTGGATTCGGCTCCCAGCTCGCGCCCCTGCTCATCCACGATCCCCTCACCGCAAACGATCACCACATTCTTCTGCAGGTCGTAAATATGTTTGACGCGGGACGCAAGTTGTTCCAAATCCGGCGCGTGCTCTGGCACCAAAACAATATCCGGCCGCCCATAAGCCGAACCGAGCGCGATGTATCCCGAATGTCGCCCCATCACCTCAATAATGGCAATCCGCCGGTGGCTCTCAGCGGTAGTGCGAATTCGCTCCACACCTGATGCCGACACAAAAACTGCCGTGGCGTATCCGGGCGTTGCATAATTGACCATCTGATCGAGATCGAGATCCACGTGCGACTCAGACCGTTTATAACGGTAGCCGTGTTTGGCCGTTCCGTCGTTTACGCGCACATATTCATCGGGCTCGCTCGAATAATTGAGGCCAAGGTCATTGTCGATAGTCTTCGGCGCCAGCACGGTGGGCAACCGTTCCGCGATCGGTTGAAGGCCGTTGAGTGTGCCGTCGCCGCCAATACAGATGAGTCCTTCGATGCCCAATTTGTTCAGCCGCGACTCAAACAAGTCCAATTCACTTTTCTTTTCCGGATCCACATAATCCCGAGACGACCCAATGAGCGTCCCCCCTTTGGTCGGATCAAGCTCCGGAATTTCCTGATAAAGCGGGTTTAAGTGAACGTGGGGAACGCGCGCATTGAATAGACTGTTAAAACCTTTAATGAGACCAATGATTTCAATCTTCAGTTGATTGGCCCGAACGACTGCACCGTGAATCGTGGCGTTTAAAGCCGGCGTGTCTCCCCCGGCGGTCAGGATTCCGATGCGTTTCATGTTGGACCTGCTCGATGCTCTCGCAATGTGCGACAGTAAGTTCTGCCTGGTTCGGGCATTAAGCCGAAGAACGGCGCCGAAACATCAAACAACTTCCGTCAAGCAGGCCGGGTGCCAATAGACTAAATTGCGGTCACTTGGCGATTTCCGCGAAAGAATCCACTTCGGGTATTTCCCGCGCATCCACTTTAGCTACGAATCTGTGGCTAGAGTTGCTCGCCATGGAAAAAACAATCCACCCCACTCTGCCGAGTGAGTCTCCGGAATCCCGGCCATGTTCTGGCAACCCTTCCGGTTGCGACCGGTTGCGGAGGATCAATAAAAACGACTTTAAATTCAAATGCTCGTGACTATCCTTCTCGCGTAATGTATCGCCTCTTGGCAATTTTTTTGTGTGCCGCAGTCCCGTTTATTGAATCCAATTTAGCTGCAGCGTCCATCGAATACACGGCAAGCTGGCCTGGGTTTTCGGCCTATTCTCCAGTCGATTCGTACCCGACCGAAAGCGCGATTTACGTCCTGTCATGGAGTACACTAGCAGTGGTCGCACCGACTGAAGGTGGGCATCATGTGTCGCGCGTAATGTCACTGGGCATGAATGGATGCACGAGATTGTACCCTTTCGGGTCTGATCGGATTCTCGCTGCCAGCGGGTCTGGATTTGTGCTGTTGGATATCGCTGATCGATTAAATCCCGGCATTGCGGGAGCTTATCATTCCGTCGGCGGATGGTTTCTCGGCACGATCGGAAGCATTGTCTATTTCAATAATGTTTCGGCGCACGTCATCGATGTTGTTGATTGTTCGGTTCCTGTAGCGCCGGTCAGCATCGGGACCATCCCGGGAAACCTGACTGGGGCGATCCGGGAGACTATGGCTTACGGTACGACCGACGCGGGTGAGTTTCAGATCTGGAACATTATCGACCAAACTAATCGCATGGTTCTCGGGGCACTGAACGGTCAATTCAGCGCGCGGCGGGCTTATTTGAGTGGTTCATCCGCATACCTCTTACCGACCTCGTTGGGCGCCGGAATTGATGTCATCGATATCTCCCAACCTGCTGGCCCGAAGGCGGCTGGCCGCATCGTGACGGGCGGCGACGTTTACGATATGGCAATTGACGGAGACACCGGCTGGATCACAGACGGGAAGCGCGGCCTGGTGAAGGCGAACCTGCGAGACCTGGCTTCGCAAACGGAAACGATTGCGCCTCTGGCCTTGCTTCCGGAATCCATGAAGCTTTTTCAACGCTCACTCCATATCGTGGATGAAACGGATTGGGCGCTGCAGATCTTTTCGATTACCAACGGCACCGCGCGGACTCAGGAGCGCGTCCCACTCTCACAACCTACCGAAAGCATCTCACTTTCCGGACAGATTGCAGTAGCATCCGGTGGGGCGAGTTTGGCTCTGGTCGATGTCTCCGTCCCGAAGCGATTACGCGAACTAAGCCGCATTGACCTGGGGACTCACGTCGGACCGCACGCCCGAAACGGAGATTTTGTATTTGTAAATGCCGGACCCGGCCTCGGGGTGATCGATGTGTCAGACTCACTACACCCCAGGCTGATTTCGCAAAACGCACCTACCGAGACCGCGATTTTTTGGAACACAGTAATAACTGGAGAAAATACACTTTACGTCGGAACCTTTGAAGGCCTGGTAGTAATTGATGTTTCCAATCCCGAAAAACCGCTAACGATCGCGACCAACCAGATCGGTCCTGTCATCTCACTTCACAGGAACGGAAACTACCTGTACGCCTCAGCCCTGAATCGGGAACCGGCTGTGTTTGATATCACAGATCGACTCCACCCAAGTTTTATCCGCAATCTCGATCTTCATGGAACGGCAACCGCCGCCTGGTATGGATTTGCGCAGGAGGGCTCGTTACTTGTTATTTCAGCGAATTATATTTCCGGGAATTCAAGCGCCGACCTTCTTTTCCTGAATGCCGCCGATGCCGCGAGCCCACGATTTGTGGGATGGGGACCGGAGGCAAAAGTACTCGTCGAAATGAAGCTCCGGGTGGGTACACTTTATTACCTGTCCTCTGCTCGAATCCGCGCCTACGATCTTTCAGGCATAACGCTCGATAGTCAGGAGGAACCACGCGCCATTGATGCTCCCTTAATTGCAGAAGGCGATGATTTCGACAAAAACTTTCTCGGCCTGGCGCTTACTCGCGGGAGTATTCTCCTGCCAGAAGGTTCTACAGGAGTCAGCACATGGAGTGCGCACCTTTTGCCGAAGATCCGTTCTGGCCTTG
>JAQGOX010000568.1 GCA_028293365.1 Verrucomicrobiales bacterium
ACGATGTTCGAGAATTTTCAGATTGGCCTTCGTCTCGCCTCGGGCAATCCACAATTTAATCCGGGAGGAACCTTGGTGGGAGGAGCTCCAATTACCGCGAATCAGGACTTGAACTCTCTCGACACCCGAAAATTTCTTTGGATCGATGCTGCTTATGCGAAGTGGAACGCGATCAAGACCGACGATTGGATGCTCTCCACCACCATTGGAAAATTGGATAATCCCTTTCAGCTTTCGAACATGATTTGGGATTACGATATCGTTCCAGAGGGCGCAGCAATTCAAGCTGCTTACAACGTGAATGAGAAGCATGCTCTCAAAGGAAATGCAGGTGTGTTTGTCCTTGATGAACTGAACCAGGGTTACGCCAGTGGTAATACGGTGCCCGCAGGTACTCCAGTGGCCCCGAGTCACGATCCCTTTGTTTATGGGGCTCAGGGGCTGTTCGAATCCAAGTGGACCAAGAAAATCGAAACCTCCATTGGGCTGGCGGCTTTCGCAATTGATAGCAAGGAATCCCTCAGCTCAAAGGTCCAACCGTTTTACAATTCGGGAAATACCCGCGATGCAAACGGTTTTTTGAAATACAATTACGACCCTATCATCGGGACAGCGGCGGCGGTTTACAAACTGGATAGTTTCCCGCTCTATCCGGGAGCCTTTCCGCTCAAGCTCAGTGGCGAATTTCTTCACAACCCGGGAGCTCCGGCAAACAATGAGGCTTATCGAGTCGGCCTAACCCTGGGAAAAGCCGGCAAGAAGCATAGCTGGGAAATCAATTATCGCTATCAACGGTTGGAAGCGGACGCCTGGTTCGATGCGCTGGTGGATGACGACAATGGCGCTTATTACGCCACCGGCAATCCTCAAATGGCTGGAACCGGCAAAGCAAACGGCTGGTTTGGTGGCACAAACGTGCGCGGACATCAAATCCTCGCCGTTTATTCGATCACCGATTTCATGAACTTCAGTTTCATTTATTACAACAATGATCTGATCATCAATGCGCCGGCTCAGAAAAGTGACGCCAGTCATTTCATGGCTGAGTTGAACTGGAAATTCTAAACGATCGGATCATCCCTCGGGCACCGCAGTAGCGGTTCGTCCCGATTCCTTTACCTGCTTCATCCAGACGCGTGAAAAAACTCGCGCGCTGGATGAATTTGCGTACGGATCCCCTTCAGGTTTCGTCAATAATTTCAATCCAGCCAAGCAACAATGCTCGACGTCGTGCCGATGGTTTCTTAACATCGGACATCATGTTCCACTTGCCCCGCACAGCCGGACCGATTGGTGCGCTTATTGCATGAGTGCTTCCACCACCTCCACCGAAAGAAAGCCGGTACCGTCCGCTGAGCCGAACGAAGCTCGCACCCTGTCCGAATTATCGCCCCAGCAATGGCGCTCCGGCATCGCGGCCTGGCTCGGCTGGATGTTCGACGGGTTGGACATGCATCTTTACACCCTGGTCGCAGCTCCTTTCCTGGTCACATTGCTTAACGTAACGAGTACTTCCGATCCATTGGTTAAGCAGTACAGTTCCTGGATTCAAGCGGCGTTTTTAGTCGGTTGGGCTTTGGGAGGGGGTTTTTTTGGACGCATCGGGGACAAGCTCGGCCGCAGTCGCGCGCTTTCGCTTACCATTTTGACTTACGCCTGTTTCACCGGTCTTTCGTTTTTCGCCACCGCCTGGTGGCACCTTTTGATTTTTCGGTTCATGGCAGCTCTGGGCATAGGCGGCGAATGGGCGGTCGGCTCATCTTTGCTTTCAGAAACGTGGCCGAAACGCTGGCGGCCCTGGGTGGCGGCTGTGCTGCAAACCGGGGTCAACATTGGAGTTCTGTTTGCTTGTTTGACGAATTTTGCATTTGCCGGTGTGGAAAATAAAAAATGGGTTTTCCTGGTCGGGATCGTGCCGGCTTTCCTCGTTTATTGGATCCGTAAAAAAGTTCCTGAACCTGAGGAATGGCACGCGGCAAAGAAATCGGCCGGTGCAAACCAGCCGAGCGTCCTGGAACTTTTCCGCGGAGACGTTCTGCCAATCACAGTAAAAACCATTCTGCTCTGCGCCTTCTCCCTGACTGCCTGGTGGGCTTTTATGTTTTGGAATTTGCAGCATCTCCGAAATCTGCCGGATTGGGCTTCCTGGACCTCAGACGATCGTGAGCGCTACGTGAGTATTTCTTTCTTCACGATCATCGCTGTTTCGAGCTTCGGAAATTTCTTTGCGGCTTTGCTCGCTAAAAAAATGGGATACAGACGCAGCCTCTCATTGATGTGCTTCGGTTTTTTCCTCGCTTTTATTATTACTTATTCCGTTCCTCGTGATCACGCTTCAATGATGTTCTGGGGGCCGGTGATCGGCTTTTTCTCAGGCATCTTTGGCTTGTTTACGATGTATCTGCCACCTCTCTTCCCGACCCTGCTTCGTACCACGGGGGCGGGATTCTGTTACAATATTGGGCGGATTGCAGCGGCCTTCGGAACCGTCTTTTTTGGACTTTTCTCGAAAGTTGGAGATTTTCGCACAGCGTTGCTTTACGCCGGATTCCTTTTTATTCCCG